>JBAVQO010000672.1:0-3126 GCA_049694135.1 Gillisia sp.
ACTTCCCGCCCCTGAATCCAGGCGTGGGTGATTTTATTGGTGCGCATATCCAGCGCATCGCCTTCACTTATAAAAAGGGTCGCGTCTTTGCCTTTTTCGAGCGTTCCTGCAGTGTCATCTATACCAAGAATTTTTGCGGTATTTGAAGTAATAAGTTTTAACGCCTCCTCTTTGTCCAACCCGGTTCCGGCAACGGTGCCCGCGTAAAAAGGAAGGTTTCTGGTATTCATTTGTTCCATTGCGCCGCTTCCTTCCAGCCCTACTAAAACTCCTTTCTCTACAAGTTCTTTAGCCAGTTTGTAAGGTTTGTCGTAGTCGTCGCCATCTTGCTCTGGTAAGCTGTGTGGGCGTCCTGCCAGAACAGAGATGTTATTTTCCTTCAGTTTGTCGGCTACTTTTAAAGCATCGTATCCGCCAACTATCGTCATATGTTCTAAATTCTGATCTTTTTTAAACTGAATGGCATCCAGAATCTCCTTTTCTCCGTCTACGTGTACAAAGACTCTTTTTTCACCCTTAAATACAGGTTGCATTGCCTTAAAAGGAATATTGATTTCCTTTTGATCTCCTTTCCCGTAAGCTCTTGCATTGTTAAAGAATTGTACCAGTTCGGTTACCTGATTCTGATATTCTTTGTTGGGTTTCATTCCGGGATCTTCTCCCATCCACCAGCGACCTCTGGTAAAGCTATTGGGCCAGTTTATATGCAACCCGTCATCTTCTTTAAGAATGGCATCTTCCCAGTTCCAGGCATCCATTTGTACGATCGAGGAGGTTCCGGAAATCCTCCCTCCTCGCGGAACAATTTGAGCCATTAGCACTCCATTGGGCCGCATAGTTTCTACAATTTTACTTTCGGCATTATAGGCAATGATACTGCGTACATGTGGTAACATTTCCCCGATTTCATCTTCATCGTCTGATGCTCTTACGGCATCGATTTCCACCAGGCCTAAGGTGGTGTTCGGAGCAATAAACCCAGGATATACGTGCTTTCCTTCAGCATTAATAATTTTTCCGCGGTATTGCATTTTTGTGGTTGTGGCGTCGAGTACCTGCGTTAATTTTCCGTTTTCGAAAATGATCAGGCTGTTATCTATCACTTTTCCATTTCCCAGATGAGCCGTGGCACCTACAATAGTAACCGCTTCGCCCTGTTTTGGTGCCGGAGTTTGTTGTGCCGTCATAATTCCTGTAAAAGAAAGAAGAAGGACTAAGAGTTTTATTTTTAAAGTTTTCATGGTTTTTCTTTTAGTTGATTTCTCCTGTATAACAGGTATTATATTGTTTTTCTTTTTTAGTTACGGGGCGGGTTTTCGCACCACCATTTTTTGCTTCCAGCATTTGGGTAACCAAAAGATTTTTTTGCTGTTCTTCTTCGCGGCGCATTTGTTTGTCTTTTTCAAGATCGAAGTAAACAATTCCATCCACCAGTGTTTTTTCGGCTTTTGAATATACCGATAATGGATTTCCGCTCCATAGAACCACATCTCCGTCTTTTCCTTCCTCCACACTTCCTACGCGATCATCTATATGAAGAAGTTTTGCCGGATTGAGCGTGACAAATTTCCAGGCTTCTTCTTCTGAAATATTACCATATTTTACACTTTTTGCAGCTTCCTGGTTTAATCTTCGGCTCATTTCGGCATCATCGCTGTTAATAGCCACGGTAATTCCGACGTTGTGCATAATGGCAGCGTTATAGGGAATCGCATCCTTAACTTCGTACTTGTAACCCCACCAGTCGCTAAAGGTAGAAGCACCCGCGCCGTGTGCCTTCATTTTATCGGCTACTTTATAGCCCTCTAAAATATGAGTAAAGGTATTTACTCTGAATCCGAATTGATCTGCCACGTGCATCAGCATATTAATCTCGCTTTGCACATACGAATGGCAGGTTATAAATCTTTCTCCATTTAAAATCTCGGCGAGAGTTTCAAGCTCCTGATCTTTTCTGAAGTTTTTATCGTTCTTTTTGGCTTCTTCATATTCTTTGGCCCTGGTAAAATAATCTTCATACACCTGTTCCACACCCATTCTGGTTTGCGGAAAACGACTATGGCTGTTCCAGTTAGATTGTTTTACATTTTCTCCTAATGCAAATTTTATGAATTTGGGTGCATTTTCATATAGCAATCCTTCTGCAGATTTTCCCCAGCGCATTTTTAATAAGGCCGATTGTCCTCCAATAGGATTGGCAGACCCGTGGAGTAACTGAACTACAGTAACACCGCCCGCAAGATCTCTGTAAATGCTTATATCGGTGGGATCTACCACGTCTTTCATACGTACTTCTGCACTTGAATTCTGTCCGGCTTCGTTTATAGAGGAAGCGGCAATATGTGAGTGTTCATCGATGATTCCGGAGGTAAGGTGTTTGCCCGTCGCGTCTACTACTTTAGCCCCGCCAGCACTTAAATTTGTTCCTACTTTTGCAATTTTTCCATTCTTTATAAGTACATCTGTGTTTTTCAAGATGCCTTTATCTGTATTGGTCCAAACGGTAGCATTTTTAATCAGTATATCCTGCTGCTGCGGAAGTTGATTAAAACCATACGCCATATTTGGGTAGGTGACGGGAAGTACCTTATGCACTTCTTTATCTTCTTTTTTGTCAACCTTTTTTTCATCGCCTGTTTTAACAGCGGTAAAAGTGGTTTGGTTTCCGTTAGCTAAAATTGCATTGCCCGAGATATTTGAATTATCATCAACTTTTGCTACCAATCTGGTGAAATCTGCTTTTGTAGAATCGGAAGAATTGAGTAATAAATTCATCCAGTTGTCTTTATAGCTCAATTTGGAAGTCACTTTTTTATCGTCAAGAGTGACTTCGGTCTTAGGATGGTTTGCGTCTCCCGTAATTTTTAAAGAATAGCTTTTTCCATCTACCTTCAATGTATAATCTCCTGCCAGATTTACACTGCTCATATCTTCAAGAACGTTGCGTTTTCCTTCGATCCAGTTTTCATAGAGGGTCGTGTTGTCCTTAAAATAATCTCCGGAAGTAATAAGGAAATTAGCCCATGCCCCGGGTTTCAGGACTCCGAGTTTATTTTCCTGGCCTATAACTTTGGCAGGAACGGTAGTAAGCGCGGCAAGCGCTTTATTTTTATCCAAACCGTAATC
>JBAVQO010000673.1:0-10004 GCA_049694135.1 Gillisia sp.
GACTATAGCTGGAGCGGTGCCTACAACACCCAGGACAAAAATAAAACAGCATCCATAACGATGCGACTGGAATATGAAATAGACTAAAATTTTTGTACTTTATATTCGGAATTAACTAATTATGAAAGCCCCTTTAAAAAAAGACATTATGATCAACGATTTATTTAAAGAGGCTATTACCGAACTCAAGAGTGCGGTTAAACAGAACGATCATCCCTTCAGGTATTGCTCTGTAGCCAGTTGCGATTCCGCCGAAAATCTGCGGCAGAGAACTATGATATTGCGGGATATTACAGATAATGAACATTTACTTTTTTATACCGATTCCAGATCGATAAAAATCAAGCACTTCAAAGTCAATACACACGTAAGTGTTCTCTTTTATGACCCTAAAAACAACCTTCAGCTGGTGATAAAGGGAAAAATGAAAGTCTATAAAAACAACGAAGACTATCATTACCACAAGTCCAACATCGAAGGGAAAGCTGTGAATAATTATAACACCAGGCTGGCACCGGGCAAAAAACTGAACAACCCGTTTAATATTTCCAGAACCACAGAACTTCATTTTGCGCTGCTGGAATTAGAAACACAGAGTATCGAATTTCTAAAAATAAGAAAGGATCCCAACCATTTAAGAGCGTTATTTACGCGAAAAGAAAAAGACTGGGAAAAGACTTTTTTGGTGCCGTAATCTGCTATTGTTTTTCTTTGGAAAGCCGGTACATTAAAACGGCAGCTCTTTTTGCCTGCATGGAAAGTTTATCAAGGTTTCCTGTTTCATGAATGGTATGCCCATCTGCCCCGCTTAATCCAAGTCCATCGGCAGCCATCTTTACGTTTTCAGCGGTAAAGGAAATATCTGCCGCGCCTGCATTTCTCGGATTCACTGCAGTTACTTCTCCAAATCCCAGATCCTGGCTCACCTGATTATATTTTTGAAGCAACTCTGAATTTCCTTTTGTTAACGCCATCGGGGGATAACCTCCATTTTGAAAGCTAAGTTTTGCACTCGTTTTGGGATAATTCTCTGAAACTATCTGCTCCATAATAGCCTGAGCCTTCTTCAACTGCTCCAAAGAAGTCGCGCGAATATCACCGTTTACCACGGCTTTTTGAGCTACCACATTTGTTTTTCCGTGAGCAGTACCTCCGGTTTTATCTTCATCTACCTGTACAGAAGTGCCACCTAAAATAAATCCGGGATTAAAAGTCAGGTTCTCCATTCCGGCTAATTGATTGTAAAAATCGGTAAGAATTCTCGCGGTTTCATATATGGCTCCATTTCCTACTTTTTCGGTAAAGATCTGCGAAGAATGTGCAGCATTGCCCGAAACTTCCAGGTGCCAGTCTGCAGAACCTCTTCTGCTAACCACTACTGTGGTGGACAATCCGTCGCCATCTTCAAAACCAAGTGCGATATCGGCCTTTTTTGAGGCATCGATCAAAGCCTTTTTTGAGAGTTCTAAAGGGCTGCCGCTTTTCTCCTCGTCGCCGGTCATGACGATTTTGATGTTCATTTTATCTAAAACCCCTGCATCTTTTAAGGCGCGCATAGCCAGGATAATAATAACATCTCCGCCTTTCATGTCAGAAACTCCGGGGCCATTCATTATAGAATCGTTCAGCATTGTTGAATTCTGAAAAGGGCTGTCGGTTTCAAAAACCGTGTCCAGATGTCCTATCAGTAAAAAGGTGGGACCGGAATTCCCTTCGCGGGTGGCTACTAAGTGTCCGGCTCTTCCAAAGTCCTCTCCCGAGGTAAGTTGTGTTTGGAATCCCAGTTCCTCCAACTGTGTTTTAAATATCGCGCCAACCTGCCGTACACCTTTAAAATTCATGGTCCCGCTATTAATGTTCACTACCTGCTTCAGCAAATCGATTGAGGCCGGGGTATGTTTATCTACAGATTTTACGATTTTTCTTTCGATGCCGTTTTTTTGGGCAACACCAAAAAACGGACTGGTGAAAATCGATAAAATCAGGATTCTTTTAAAAATACAGCTCATAGTAAGGAAATTTAAGAAAGCTAAAGATCGTGATTTTTTTTGTGAAGATTTCTAAGATGAAAAGGGGTATTTTGAATTAATGAAAAAATGTTCAACTTTGTAACTCCAACTATGAAGAAATTCTCCCTCCTGTTTCTTATTTTGCTTTTTTGCTGTCATACAGCAGCGGGACAAAAAATAGATAACCTCGTTTCTTTTCGTGATATTAGAAAAAAATCCTATTTCAGAATAAATTACGACAATGATTATTTTTCAAAATCTGATGATAATTATACTCAGGGAATTGATCTAGAACTTGCGTTGCCCATTTTTGAACACAATCCCTTCAATTTTCTACTGGTACAACCGCGAAAGCAGGAACAGAAATTTGGGATCGCGATTGAAAGTATTGCTTACACTCCCAACACTATCTCCAGCCCCGAAATCCAGTTTGGGGACCGGCCTTTTTCTTCGGTTTTACTTCTGAAGAATTTTGTTATTTCTGAGAATCCTGAAAAGAACTCCCGTTTTATTTCCTCGATAAGCGTTGGGGTAATTGGCCCCGATGCGTTTGGTGAAGAAGGACAGGTTGCCATACATAAGGCAACCGGAACCTGGCTTCCGAAAGGTTGGAAAAATCAAATAAAGAATGATCTGGTTTTAAATTACGATGTGGTTTTTGAAAAACAACTCCTGAGGTCTGATCTTTTCCGGATAAACTCTATTTCCAACATCAAACTGGGCACCTTGTTCACCAATATTTCCACAGGAATAAATGCCGTCTTTGGAATTATAAACTCTCCTTTTTCCAACCCGGAAAATCCGGGGAAAATCCAGTGTTATCTTTTTGGGGAGCCATTGTTAAAGGCTGTGGGATACGATGCAACCCTGGAGGGAGGATTGTTCAATACCACCAGTCCCTATACGATTTCTGCCGCCGATGTTCAACGCTTCACTTTTCAATATAATTACGGAGTGGTCATTCAGCTCTACGGATTTTATTTGGAATATGGACAGTCCTATATCACTAAAGAGTTTAAAACCGGACCGGCACAAAATTGGGGTGGAGTAAAATTAGGCGTAATTCTGTGATTATTAGCGCAAAAAAAGGTGGAAGACCGGGTTTCCTTCGGCTCCGCCCGGAACAGGCTTCTCACCCTCTATTGAAGAAAAAATGTTTTGCATAAAAAAACTCCCCGATTTCTCAGGGAGTCTAAAAAAGGGTGGAAGACCGGGTTTCCTTCGACTGCGCTCTGGACAGGCTTCTCACCCTCGATCTGTTTTTCACTTTCATTTTTCTGCATAAAAAAACTCCCAGTTTTCACTAGGAGTCTAAAAAGGGTGGAAGACCGGGTTCGAACCGGCGACCTCCTGAACCACAATCAGGCGCTCTAACCAGCTGAGCTACAACCACCATTTATTTGCGGTTGCAAATGTAAATTATTTATGCATTCTCGCAAAGAAAAAAAGAAGCAAAAAAAGATTTTTTCACTCTGTATTCTCACTTCCTTTCCGATGGCAAAAAGTTTTAACCTCAAAAAAAGCCTACGCTTTTGCAATTTTTAAATAAGATCGAAAATGGAATCTACTGCAGGATAACGTTCTACGGTAAAACCTTCAGCATGATCTGTTCCAATAAGCCGTCCCAGGTCCTGCGCCCGGTAGGTAATGCTGTTTAAAAAATTATCGCTGGAAATGGGAGTGTTGGGCTCCTTGCTGTTTTTATCGTAAAATTGGGTTTTGTAGGCCAGAACAGCTTCCATTTTTTTATTGATGTATCCTGAAATATCTACCACGATATCGGGAGTGAGATTCTTCCATTGTATATAATGATACACATGTTTTGGCCTCCAGGCTTCCTGCCCGATTCCTTCATAAGAAGTCTCGATTCTCCGCAAGCCGCTTAAGAAACAGGCATCTGCCACCAATTTGGCTCCCTTCCCGTGGTCGATATGCCGATCGTCTACAGCATTGCACAAAACGATCTCCGGACGATACTTCCGAAGAATTTTTATTACTTCCAGCTGATGCTCCCGATTGTTTTCGAAAAAACCATCTCTAAATCCCAAATTTTCTCGCACCTTCACTCCTAAAATTCGCGCTGCCTCCTCGGCTTCTGCAGCCCTGGTTTCCGCCGTACCTCGGGTGCCCAGTTCGCCACGCGTTAGATCGAGAATTCCTACTTTTTTACCCCGATCTATTTCTTTTGCTAAAGTCCCGGAGCAACTTAATTCCACATCATCGGGATGCGACCCGATGGCAAGTATATCTAATTTCATGAGGTCCTAACTTAAACTTTCAACTTTGGATTTCACATCTTTTATAGCCCGAAGTGCCTGTTCTATATCGGCTATCAGATCTTCTTTTTCTTCGATTCCCACCGAAAACCGCAACAATCCGTCGCTGATTCCCTGTTCTTCCCGCTCTTCGGGAGAAAGAAGCGCGTGAGAAGTGAGAGTGGGCGAAAGAATGGTAGATTCCACCCCTGCAAGACTCATAGAAGCTTTTATCAGTTTTAATTTCTTCTGAAAAAGAGAAGCATCAAGACCTTTTTTGAGTTCAAAAGATAACATTCCTCCAAAGCCCTTCATCTGACTCTTGGCAATCTCGTGATCCGGATGCGATGTTAATCCCGGGTAATAAACCTTCGCTACATCACTATTCCCTGCTAAGTATTCAGCAAGATTTTGGGCATTTTCGTTCTGGGCTTTTACCCTTATTCCCATGGTTTTCATGCTTCGTTCCAACAACCAGACGGTGTAATCGCTAAGGCTTCCGCCGAAATTCTTGGCCAGCTGAAAAACTGTATTTATATGCTCTTCCGAAGAAATTACGGCTCCGGCCAGAATATCGCTGTGGCCACCCATATATTTTGTGGCGCTATGAATTACTACATCTATCCCAAAATCTATAGGATTCTGATTTACCGGAGAGGCAAAAGTATTGTCTATCATACTCACCAAACCATGTTTTTTGGCAATTTTTGCTACCGCAGCAATATCGGTTATCGTCAGCAACGGATTAGAAGGAGTTTCAATGTAAATTACTTTAGTATTCGGCTTAAGTTCAGCTTCAAAACTTTCCGGTTTCAGATTTTTAGTAAAGGAATATTCTATTCCATATTTTTTAAATTCCTCGACTACCAGGTTATGAGTGCCTCCATAAAGAGTTTTCTGAAGTACCACATGATCTCCCTTATGCAAAAAAGCCAACAGCGCAGTACTGACGGCGGCCATCCCGCTTCCGAAAATAAGCGCAGCTTCTGCGTGTTCCACAGCGGCCATTTTTTTAGCAAGTGCTTCCTGGTTGGGGGTATTAAAATACCGGGGATATCTTTTAACTTCAACGTCTTCAAAAGCGTATGAAGTGGACATATATAATGGGGAAACAGCTCCTTTGTACACCTGGTCTTCCAATTCTCCGCTATGTGTACATAAGGTATTTATTCCCTGATGTGTGTTTTTCATGAACAGCAATTTTGTGAATTAAAAATTTTTCCGCTCCAAGTTAAAAAGAATTCTCCTAAACATCGGCATTTAAAAAGATATATCACACGCGTTAAAGTTGGCTTAAAAACCCATATCTGTTGAAGATTGTCCTGAAATGCCGTAATTTTAAGAAAAAATTAAAAACTATGACAAAAGTAAACGCTTATGCGGCCCATGATCCGGCTGCCGACCTGAAACCTTTCGAACTTGAAAGAAGAGAAGTAACGGCCAATGATGTTGAAATCGATATCCTGTATTGCGGCGTGTGCCACAGCGATATCCATACCGCGCGCAATGACTGGAAAGGTGCAAAATATCCGGTGGTCCCAGGCCATGAAATTATAGGAAGGGTTACCAAAACCGGCAAAAATGTATCCGATTTTAAAGAAGGCGACCTCGTAGGGGTTGGATGTATGGTAGATTCCTGCCGGGAATGCAGTTCATGTAAAGAAGATCTTGAACAATACTGCGAAAACGGCGCCACCTTTACTTACAACAGTGAAGATAAACACTCCGGGGGTCACACCTATGGAGGCTATTCAGAAAAAATTGTGGTTAACCAGGATTTTGTATTGAAGGCTCCCGAGAATATAGACACTAAGGCAATTGCTCCTCTTTTATGCGCGGGAATTACCACCTGGTCTCCGTTGCGCCACTGGAATGTTCAAGAAGGAGATAAAGTCGGAGTAATAGGTCTTGGCGGCCTTGGTCATATGGGCGTTAAATTTGCCCACGCCCTGGGCGCTCATGTGGTTATGATTACTACCTCTCCCGACAAAATCAAAGATGCAAAAGAATTGGGAGCCGATGAAGTCTTGATCTCAAAAGATGAAGAAGAGATGAAAAAGCATAAAAATACTTTCGATTTTCTTTTGAACACGATTCCCGTAGGCCATGACACCAATCCATACCTGGAATTATTAAAACGCGACGCCACCATGGTTATGGTTGGCGCTATTGAACCGCTGGATCCCATTCATGGAGGAAACTTGATTGGAAAAAGAAAAAATATCGCTGGTTCTTTAATTGGCGGTATCAAAGAAACCCAGGAAATGCTCGATTTTTGTGGAAAACACAATATCACCTGTGACGTGGAGATGATCGATATGCAAAACATAAACGAAGCCTACGAAAAAGTGATAAAAGGCGATGTAAAGTATCGATTTGTTATAGATATGAAATCTCTTAAAAACAGTCGGAATTAATATTTTTACTACAAAATTTTCAGAAATCACCTCCCGGAACCGGAGGTGATTTTTTTTTGATTTCACCTCAGGGATTCAAAACGGAACTCGCCGCTTTTGGTTTTACTTTTTTTATCTTTACTCTATGAAAAAACTTTTCAAGAATATTCACGAACTGGTACAGATTCGGGAGGCTTCCGTAAAAAAATTGTCGGGAGAAGAAATGAAAGTTCTCCCCACAATAAAGAACGCCTGGCTGGTCTTAGAAAATGATATTATTTCAGACTTCGGAAAAATGGATTCGCTACCCGACATCAAGGCAGATGAAACCATAGATGCCACCGGACGGCTTATTTTGCCCGCCTGGATAGATTCTCACACTCATCTGGTTTATGCCGGAAATCGCGAAGGTGAATTTGCAGATCGTATCAACGGACTTTCTTATGAAGAAATCGCCAACCGCGGCGGAGGAATCCTGAATAGTGCGAAAACGCTGCAGAATACTTCCGAAGAAGATTTATATGAACAGTCGGCAAAACGCCTGCAAGAAGTCATGCAATTAGGAACGGGAGCCATCGAAATAAAATCGGGTTACGGACTTACCAAAGATGCCGAGTTAAAGATGCTTCGGGTTATAAAAAAGCTTCAACAACATTACGATTTACCCATAAAAGCCACTTTCTTAGGCGCACATGCTATTCCTGCGGAATATAAGAACCGCCGGGAAGAATATATCAAATATGTAATTGAGGAAATTCTGCCGGAAGTTGGCCAACAAAAACTGGCAGATTATATCGATATTTTTTGCGAAAAAGGCTATTTCACCCCAGAAGATACAGACCGGCTGCTTTCTGCCGCGGCAAAATTCGGATTAAAACCGAAAATCCATGTAAATCAGTTTCATTCTATCGGCGGAATCCAGAGCGGAGTAAAATCCGGAGCACTTAGTGTAGATCACCTCGAAGTGATAAAAGATGAAGATTTCAAAATTCTTAAAGACAGCAGTACTATGCCGGTTGCGGTTCCCGGCTGCTCTTTATTTTTAAGCATTCCTTACACTCCCGGCCGAAAACTTATAGATTTTGGCCTTCCTCTTGCCTTGGCATCAGATTATAATCCGGGAAGTGCACCCAGCGGAAATATGAACCTCGTGGTCTCTCTGGCCTGTATAAAAATGAAACTCACTCCCGAAGAAGCCATAAACGCCGCTACCCTTAACGCCGCGTACGCGCTGGATCTAAGTGAAAGCCACGGCAGCATTACCAAAGGAAAAAAAGCCAATCTCATTCTAACCAAACCTATCCCCTCTTATGCTTATCTGCCGTACAGCTTTGGTAGCAACCACATAGCAGCGGTCTATATAAATGGAAAAACAGTAAAGCTATGAAGGATTTTAAATTTTACAATTACGACACCGTAAAAAAATTCATCGCTCCCAGGGCCGGGGAAATGAAATTTGGGGAGCAGATACAATTTGTTGAAAATTTTGAATTCCTTAAGCATCATAGCGCCCGGTATGTGCTTTTCGGAATTCCTGAAGATATAGGGGTTCGCGCCAACCTTGGAAAAGCTGGCGCCAGGAACGCGTGGAAAAGTTGCTTAAAAGCTTTGCTAAATATCCAGTCTAACCATTATGTAAATCCTAAAAATCTTGTTTTACTCGGGGAAGTTCGATGTGAAGAATTGCTGGAAAAAGCATCTAATATAGATGAAAAAGATCTTAATTACCAGGCAAAACTAGGCGACCTGGTTACGTCTTTGGATCTTGTGGTAAGCCATCTGGTGCAAAAAATTGTACAACTGGGAAAAATTCCGATTATTATTGGCGGCGGCCATAATAATGCCTACGGAAACATTCGGGGAACTTCGATAGCTCTCAAAAAAACCATCAATGTGCTCAATATAGATGCGCATACCGATCTACGCACTCCCGATGTGCGGCATAGCGGGAATGGCTTTAGCTTTGCCTCCCGCGAGAATTTCCTGGGAGACTACCGGGTTTTCGGGCTTCATAAGAATTACACGCCCGAATACATTTTTGAAGCTATCAGTCATTCAAAAAAAGATCATTTTTATCTATTCGAAGACCTGTTGCCGCTTTCTTCCGAAGAAGTACTACAAGTATTTCAGGAACAATTACAACTTGTTGCCGAAAGCGACTTTGGGCTGGAACTGGACTGCGATTCTATAGCAGATTTCCCCAGCAGTGCGATTTCTCCCAGCGGATTTTCGATAGCTGCCATTCGCAATTTTCTTCATCTTGCCGGTAAGGAAAAAAACATAAAATATCTGCATATTTGCGAGGCCGCTCCCGACGAATCTTCAGAAAGAGCAACAGGAAAAGCACTGAGCTATTTTATAACCGACTTTATTCAGCACGAAATTTAATGGAAATCATACCTTTTGAATCAAAATTCAGAAACGAATTCAAAGAACTCAACCTGGAATGGTTAGAGCATTTTTTCTGGGTAGAACCACACGATGAAGAGGTTTTAGGCAATCCCGAAAAGTACATTATAACACCCGGAGGAACTATTTTTCTGGTGCTCGAGAACGGGAATGCCATTGCCACCGTAGCTTTAATGAAAATTGAAGACGGCATCTTTGAACTCACCAAAATGGCAGTTTCGCCTGATCATCGGGGGAAAAATATCGGGCAGAAACTAATGCAGCATTCGTTGAATTTTGCCCGAAATCAGGGGTGGCAGCAACTTATCATCTACTCCAACCGCAAGCTGGAGAATGCGATCCACATTTACGAAAAATTCGGGTTTAGGGAAATTCCCATAGAAGAAAACAATCCCTATGCCCGTGGTGACATTAAACTGAAATTGGATTTAAAATAGAATGTTTATCGGGAAGAGATCGATACGATAAGAACTGCTTTTTTTGGAAACCTCCCGGATATTAAACAGAATTTTTACTCTGCTTAGGCTGTTCTCCGGTTGCGGAAGCCGTAGTACTTTTCTTCTCCCAGGGCAGTCTCCCCTCTATTTCCAGCTGAATAGATAAACTGAGGAAGGTCCTGATCAATACAATTACGCCTAAAACGAGTACGCTTTCCATAGTAGGTTCGGTAACTACAGTGGCAATAATATCTCCTGCTACCAGGATTTCAAGACCCAATAAAATTCCTTTCCCTATTTCCTGTCGCAACAGTTTATAACTTCTGTTGTGACCATCTCCCTGTCTTGCAATCACGAATTTTATAAACGCCAGCGCAGTTCCTATAACTATCGACGCCTCTCCGGCAGCTTCAATAATTCGTGCAATGTCGTTTATATAAATATGTATGTTATCCATTTTCAATAATTATTTTCCTTCTGATAATTTCTGAAACACTC
>JBAVQO010000674.1:0-2581 GCA_049694135.1 Gillisia sp.
ACCTATACCTGCTTCATCCTTCTATGGCCGGGGCTGCCGATATCAACCAAATTCGCCTTACTGGGAGAACTCAGTGGTTCGATGTTAAAGATGCTCCGGGTTTAGAGACCTTAAGTGCTAATGGCAGGATAACCGATAAAATAGGAGTGGGGGGGATTTTATTTAACGATCAGAACGGGAATTATTCTCGTAGGGGCCTCTATGCCACATTTGCCTATCATATTCTAATGTCGCGGAGCGAATTCGATTTGAACCAGCTTTCGTTCGGGGTGAGTGCCGGAATTATTCAGCACAGTCTCGATGAAACAGGCTTTACCGTTTATGACCCTGTTATTAGCGGTGGATCGCAGTCTGATATTTACGGAAATGTAGATGTCGGGATGTCTTATTACTATCTCGATTTTTATGTCCACCTTACCGCTAAAAATATTCTAAGTGTGCGACGGGAGTTGTTTTATTCAGATGCGGTGCCCAGTAACCAGCGTAAATATCTGGCTTCTGTGGGGTATGTTTTTAGCAAAAACACCAGCGTCTGGAGTTACGAACCTTCTTTGATGTTCCAAATGCGGGATATAACCAATGAAAAGGCCATAGACCTGAATATGAAGGTTTATCATGACGTGGATTTTGGAAGTGTGTGGGGCGGTATCTCCTTTAGGCGCAGTTTTGAAGGGGCCGAATACACCACCAACGGTGAAAAAGTTACAAATCAAAAACTACAGTATATTACGCCCTTTATCGGCGTAACCTATAATAACTTTGTGTTTGCCTATACCTTTTCATATCAGATGAATTCGATTGTTCTAAGCAACAGCGGCTTTCATCAAGTGACCCTTGGCTATAACTTCGGAAAAGATAGAAGCAGGTGGGAATGTAAATGTCCGGCCATCAATTAGAAATCCAGATAACTTACCCGCGTTCCCGGAATTTGATCGGCATCTATCAACGAAGCCAGCAACTGAACATCTGCATTGGTATACAGCTGATGTTTTGCAGGAACTTGCGAGAGATTCAGAAGATTGGAAGCGGACAAGATACGCTGAGTCTGCCTGGCCACTGCTTCTCCCGAATCTATAATCGAGACTTTGGAAGGAAGAATTTCACTTAACACCTTTGTAAGGTAAGGATAATGGCTACACCCCAGTACCAGATAATCTATATCTGCCTTTAGCATGGGCTGCAGTAATTTTTGAAGAAGTTCGCGTATCTCCGGGGAATCCTGCTTTCCTTTTTCAATTAGCTCGACCAGTCCGTTTCCTACTACTTCGGTGATCTCAATATTCGAGGCATACAATTCTGATGTTTTCGAAAACAACTCGCTGGAAAGGGTTCCCTTGGTGGCCAGAATGCCAATACTTTTTGTCCTGGAGTTTAAAGCGGCAGGTTTTATGGCAGGTTCTATCCCTATAAAGGGGACAGAATAATATGTACGCAGATATTTTATCGCATTTGTGGTGGCAGTGTTACAGGCTACCACAATAAGCTTGCAGTTTTTCTGTAGCAAAAATTCGGTGTTCTTTCTGCTTAAAGCTATGATTTCTTCTATAGGTTTTTCGCCGTATGGCGCATTTTTACTGTCTGCGAGGTAAATACTGTTTTCGTAAGGGAGTAAATGCACAACCTCTTTCCAGATAGAAGTTCCGCCAACACCAGAATCGAAAAAACCGATAGGATTAGAATTGCTCATAGCACAAAAATAAAAACTGCGCCTCAAGTGAAGCGCAGTTTGTGATATTATTTAAAAATAAGCCTGTTATTGAGGGTAAATACTATTTAAGGCCAAGTTCTTTTTTTACGTCTGGCATCAAATCATACCCGTCGGCCATAATTACTCCAGATCCGTTAGAAGAATCCAATACATAGTCGAAACCTTTCGCACGAGCAACTTTTTGAATCGCAAGTCGCGCTTTTTCATATACAGGTTTTAAAAGATCCATTTGTTTTTTCTGAAGATCTTCCTGAGCTTTTTGCCCGTATTCCTGAATTTTCTGACGAGCGCTTTGAACTTCCTGAGCACGTTTGGCATTTTCTTCTTCAGTTTTTGTAGGTGCTTCCTGGTCGTAACGCTGAATGGTTTTTTGAGCTTCACTCATCATATCCTTGATTTCAGTGTCGTAGGTCTTTTGAAGCTTATCTAATTGATCCATTGCGTTGGTGTAAGCCGGCATTGCTTTTACAAGATCTTGAGAGGCAATGTGAGCAATTTTGGATTGCGCATTAGAAAAAGCTGTTGCTCCAAGAGTTAAAGCTACTGCTATAAAAAACGTTCTGAATTGTTTCATTTTTGATGTATTAATAGTTAAAGTGTTTAAATTTCTCATTTTTCTTAATTGTTTGTGCGGGTTGTTGTACTATCGATTTCTTTTTTGTTTCTAATTTTTTCTATCGAATCTTTTTTTCTTTGTCGTTCCTGTAAAATCTTAGCTCTTCGTTCTTCGAAAGCTTTTTTGCGGGCGTCGTTTATGGAATCTCTTTTTCGCTGTCTCTCGGCAATAAGAGCTTCTCGTTCGTTTTTAACTGCTTCTGCAGCTTTTTCTTTTTTCTCAATAGCCTTATCTTCTTCCACAGAACGTCCCTCTTC
>JBAVQO010000675.1:0-6302 GCA_049694135.1 Gillisia sp.
CAGATTTCAGGAGTTGTTGGACTGGTTTTTGGGATGGCAGCCATTTTTACAACAGGAGTCATTTCGGTAATGTTTATTTCCCTTTTGGGTCTTGCCAACGCTCTGGTATGGCCGGCAATTTGGCCACTGGCGCTGGCAGGATTGGGAAGGTTTACCAAAATAGGCGCTTCCTTTTTGATTATGGCAATAGCGGGAGGTGCCGTAATTCCTCTTATTTATGGAGCCCTGGCAGATAATGTTGGTTTGCAGCAGGCATATTGGATTGTGATTCCCTGTTATGCATTTATCTTGTTTTTTGCGACCAAAGGATACAAGAGGAAAAAAACTAAAAATTTTGCCACGAATGCACGAATTTTTAATTGTTACACCGACCGGAGAATATTTGTTTTGTCTCCCCGAGCGGAGTCGAGGGGTCATAAATCTCCACTCCGATCGAGGTGACCGTTGAAATACCAATAAAAATTTAAAATGGACGAAAAAATAACCGAGAAAAGTTCCGATTATAATCATCTTGAAAAGATGGATACTTCAGAATTGCTGAAAAACATCAATAATGAAGATAAAAAAGTGGCTTTAGCGGTAGAAAAAGCAATACCAAAGATTGAAGAGGTGGTAAATTTGATCGTAGAAAAACTATCGAATTTCCACGGAAGATTATTTTATATAGGTGCCGGAACCAGTGGCAGGCTGGGAGTTTTAGACGCTTCAGAATGCCCACCCACTTTTGGGGTCTCCGATAATGTAGTAATAGGCCTTATTGCAGGAGGAGACGGAGCCTTGCGAAAAGCGGTAGAAAATGCCGAAGATGATGAACATCTTGCCTGGAAAGATCTTCAGAAACATGAGATAAGTAAAGATGACGTTTTAATAGGAATTGCGGCTTCAGGTACTACTCCTTATGTGATTGGTGGAATAAAAGAGGCTCGCAAGAATGGCCTTCTTACCGCCAGCATTACCTGTAACCCAGGAAGCCCGTTATCTGTTGCTTCAGAATTTCCCATAGAAGTAGTGGTAGGCCCGGAGTTTGTAACCGGCAGCACCCGAATGAAAGCAGGAACCGCCCAAAAACTGGTTTTGAATATGATTTCTACTTCGGTAATGATAAAATTAGGAAGGGTGAAAGGCAATAAAATGGTGGATATGCAGCTTTCTAATAAAAAGTTGGTGGCCCGTGGCACCAGAATGATCATGGAAGAACTTCAGCTCAAAGAAAATGAAGCCGCAGCAATGCTTCAGAAATATGGGAACGTGCGTAAGGCTATCAATGAATATAAAAGAAAAAAGAATCGCTAAATGCAATTAAAAAGAATCGCTTTTTTACTACTGTTCCTTGTCGTTCTGGTTGTGGACGGGTGTAAGGTTTCGCGCCCTGTGGCAATTCACAAAAAGCCTTCAAAACCAAGAACTGAGGTAGTAAAAAAACAACCTCCTGTTAAAAAAGATTCCGTAGTTAAACCTGTACAAATCCCGGCACAACCTGCGCCGCCTGTCCAGGTTTTTAAAGAATCCCCGGGGGTTCCACGGGAATTTAGAGCTGCCTGGATAGCTACTGTGGCAAATATCGATTGGCCCAGTAAGTCGGGATTATCTTCTGCCGAACAGCAAAAGGAAGCCGTGAGGATTCTGGATTTTCTACATGATCATAATTATAACGCGGTAATCCTTCAGGTACGTCCGCAGGCCGATGCGTTTTATCCCAGCAAACTGGAACCCTGGTCTTTCTTTTTAACAGGGGTTCAGGGAAAAGCCCCCGATCCTTACTACGATCCGCTGGAGTTCTGGATCCAGGAGGCGCATAAGCGTGGGATAGAACTGCATGTGTGGTTAAATCCTTTCCGGGCCTATCATACCACCGGCGGCGAAATTAATGGAACCTCCATCGTAAAAAAACATCCCGAATGGGTGGTAGCTTTAAAAAATGGCTTTTATTGGATGGATCCGTCTAAAAAAGCGGTTCAGGACCATCTTGTGGCAGTGGTAAAGGATATTGTGGACAGGTACGATATAGATGGGGTTCATTTCGACGATTATTTTTATCCGTATGCTTCCTATAACAAAAAACAGGATTTTCCCGATAAGGCCAGTTATTCGGCCTACAAGGCATCGGGCGGAAATCTTGCTGTGGAAGACTGGCGAAGAGAAAATGTAAATAAATTTATTAAGCGCATTTACACGGAAATAAAAAAAGAAAAACCCACCGTTCTTTTTGGGATCAGTCCATTTGGGATCTACCGGCCAGGTTCTCCCGCTTCTATCCAGGGAATGGACCAGTATTCAGAATTATATGCAGACGCAAAGTTATGGTTAAATAAGGGTTGGATCGATTATCTTACACCGCAGTTGTATTGGAAAATCAATCAGAAAGCGCAAAGTTTCCCCGTGTTGTTAGGTTGGTGGAAAGAGGAAAACCTCGAAAATAGGCATTTATGGCCAGGAATAAAACTGGATTATGGAGGTGATGCCGAGAACACCGACGAGATTATAAACCAGATAATGATCACCCGCGGAATGATGCCCGAAGATAAAGGTGCCGTACAGTGGGGATTGAACACTCTTTTCAAATATCCGGAGCTGGCAAAGGCAATTGTAGAGGGGCCGTATCGCAAAAAAGCCCTGGTGCCCGCAAGCCCCTGGCTGGATAAAGAGCTGCCTGCAGCACCAAAAATAAAATTTGAGGAAGCCGGTGAGAATTATAAAATCAATTGGAACGCGGCAGTAGAACACAACTCCTTTCACTGGGTGATTTACTATAAATACAATGAACTTTGGGAGCACAAAATCTTCACTTCAGAAAAGAAAGAAACAGAGCTTCCAAAAGAAATAAATGGTTACAAACTTTCTGAAATAGGTGTAACCGCTGTAGACCGCAGTGGGAATGAAAGCAGTTTTAAAGAAATCAAACTCGACTAACAAAGGGATTCTCATCTCCTGTTTTAAAACCAAATTTATGTTTATTATAAGTCTTACTTACAAAGCTCAACTGGAGAAAGTTGACGAATTTCTGGACGCCCATGTTAGCTTTCTTAATAAGCAATATGATTTGGGAAATTTCCTGGCTTCAGGACGAAAAATTCCCAGAACCGGCGGAATTATTTTATCGAAAGTCAGTACTAAATCAGAACTGGAAAAGATACTTGAAGAAGATCCGTTTAAAATAAACAACCTGGCAGACTATGAGATCATTGAATTCGTTCCCAGCAAAACCTGTGAGGAACTGAAGTTTTTAACCGAATAAATCCGACACCAGTCTACTATTTTCAGAATACTTATTTAAGCGTATCCAGCACCTGGAACAGTTGTTTTTTCTTACTGCCCTCGATAGTTCCTTTATCGTAATAAATTATTTTCCCGGCTTTATCTATCACATAGTAAGCAGGGTACTGTGTAATATCGTAGTTGGAGCTAAAATTATTATCTTTTAATAACACGGGATAATGGATATCGTGTTCCTTAACCGCCTCTTTCAACTCATCGATATTCGGATTCAATCCCACGGTTACTACCTTCAGTTTATCACCATATTTTTTCTGAATCTCCTTAATCGCAGGAATGGTTGCAATACAATGAGAACATTTGGAATTCCAGCCTTCCAGGAAGACATTTTGACCTTTAAAATCAGATAAAGAAACCTGTTTCCCATCAAGGTTGCTCAACGTCCAGGACTTAGCCGGTTTATTGATTAGCGGTTTTACTTTAGGTTTAAAAATACTGGCTTCATAGGTTGGGTGCTCCTGAGCTTTAAAAACATCGGCAGGTATTTCTTTGTTCAAATCGATGTTGAGGTATTTAAAAGACCGGGAAAAATAAGCGATCTCTTTATCTTTTCCCTTTTTTGGATCGATCACCAGTTTTACAGGCAGCTTGGTATTAACATCTTCCCAAATGATATCATTTCCCATTCTGTATTTATAGGTGTCAATGCTGTCGAGGGTTTCTTTTCCGAGGAATTTATAATTTTTTGAATATGCTTTAAGCGTATCGGTAAGCGAAACCAGATTATCTTCATTCTGGTTATATTCCGTCAGGTAGTTTTTAATATAAGGGTCGGTTCCCAGGTCAAAATGCGTAACTTTTTTTAAAGAATCCTGTACGATGGTAAAATAATCGAGGTTATAATAAATTTTTGCCAGTCCCTTAATTTCCTTTTTGAAGAAATAGTGCAAATATGGCTCATAATTCACTTTTTTTATGCTGTAGTTCACCGGAAGCACAGATTGAGGCGGGGTTACCGCTATAACCTGGTACTGCAGGGTTTTGCTGTTTTGCAGCTTCTGAATGGTTTCGTTGTAAACATTTTCTGGAGATTCTTCTTTCTTTTCAGAACAGGAAGACAAAATAACAAGAGCCAGGAGGAGAATGCTGAAATTTTTCATAAAAAAGATTTGTGCAAATATAAGTTTATTCCATTTTTTCCTCGTTTTTTTTAATAAAACATTGGTTTTAGTCTATACACTAAAGCAGGAATAAATTATGGAAGTTGCTAAGTAAAGATATAATTATGAGTAGCAGAAGAATATTAATGGTTTAATATGATGGGAAGTTTTTTAAGTGAAAATAAAAGATAAGTACAGTAAAGCCTATTTTCCACATAAAATATCGAAAACAGGCTTTATTAAAAAGGGTTTACGGGATAATTAATTATTCCTTTTTTTCATCTAAACGTTTTTGAAGTTCTTCGAGAGGCATAGTAAGCATTCTTCCAATAGGTTTCTTGCCTTTATAAGTAATTACCTTTAAAACATCGGCGCCAACTGGAGGAGTAAGTGGAGCTGTATATTTGGGGTAAAACCTGTCCGGAAATGAATTGTCGAAACTGTAATAAATATCTAATCCGTCTACTTCTGTATCTAATATTATTTTTAACTTATTGTCTTCATCTTTGGCTACGGTAAAAATAGGATCATAAACACTAGGGGCATATTTGGTTTCCCTCAAATCTAATCGCTTAAACTGCTCTTCTACTTTAGGGAAAAAGGTTTTCCAATCTTTCCTTTCTTTTGGAGACCACAAATCTTCTGCAATAGCCATTCCTCGAGGCCAGGTCATATATTCTACTTGCCTGATATTGTATACCTGCTCGGTCCATAAATTAGCCTGTCCCCCTTTTATGTATTTTTGGTCCACACCCTCCGGGAGTGGATCAAATTGATAGGCTTTGCTTAAGCGCAGTGTAGAATATACTTTAGGCTCGGTTATTTCATCGGCTTGCATGTAATCTAGATAAGCAAATGTGGTAGGGCTCATAACCACCTGGTGCCCGGTTTTTGCCGCCTCTATTCCTCCATCCATTCCTCTCCAGCTCATAACAGCCGCCTTATCTGAAATTCCACCTTCTAGGATTTCATCCCAGCCTATGAATTTTTTCCCTTTAGATTCAACTATTTTTTCCACCCTTTTGGTAAAATATCCCTGTACTTTATGAATGTCTGTTATGTGTTCTTTTTTCATTAACTTTTTAATCTCTGGATTGTCCTGCCAAAAATTTATGGGAGCCTCATCGCCGCCCATATGTATATATTCAAATGGAAACAAGTTTGCTATTTGCGATACTACGGTATCAAGGAAGGTGTAAACCTTTTCGTTTGCAGGGCACAGGGTATTATCGACAAGGGCTCTGGGGGGAGCGCCATTGGACCAATCCATGATTTTCTCTCCGGCGCGCACGTGGTAAGTATTGGCTTCCGCAGTACACGATAGATCTGGATAGGCAACAATGGCGGCAAGGCTATGGCCCGGGACATCTATTTCCGGGAGTATATCTACAAAACGGTCCTTGGCGTATTTAACTAGCTCTTTTATATCTTCCTGGGTATAAAATCCACCATAATTTTTAGGTTCGTCCGGCTGTGGGTTTGGGAAATCTCCAAAAGTTCCTACTCTTGTTACTCTGTATGCTCCAACTTCGGTAAGCCTTGGCAGTCCTTTTATTTCAATGCGCCAACCTTCATCATCGGTTAAATGTAATTGGAGCAAATTGAATTTATACCGTGCCATAGCATCAATATATTGCTCTACCTCTTCTTTGGTAAAAAAATGCCGGGAAACATCCAGCATTAATCCTCTCCACCCAAATCGGGGGTAATCTACAATCTCTACATTAGGCAAAGTCCATTTAACATTTTTTTTCAGTTCTTTCCCCTCTATTTCAGTTGGGAAAAGTTGTAAAAGCGTTTGTGTCCCATAGAATAAACCAGCAGGGGTGTTGGCGGAAATTGCAATTTGGTCTGATTTTATTGACAGTTTATAACCTTCTTTTTCCAAAATAGGATCTTTTTTGTCGTTGAGGGTTAAAAGTATATTTG
>JBAVQO010000676.1:0-3332 GCA_049694135.1 Gillisia sp.
AACCGAAACGCCAGGTTTAAAACTGTAATCGCCCTCAACCTGGGTGAAAAGAGTGAAATTTTTACCGGAATTTGTGCCGGAGAGATCCTGAAAGAACAAAAAGGAAGCGACGGCTTTGGGTACGATCCTGTCTTTAAACCCGAAGGAAAAAGTGAAACTTTCGCACAAATGTCTTCCGAAGAAAAGAATAGATTGAGCCACAGAGGATTAGCACTCAAGAAGCTCATTGAATACCTCTCTAAATAATCCCATTTATTACTTTTAATAATCTGCAATAAGCTGTAAACTAATGCTTACCTTTGCCGCTTATTAGAAATTTTTATGAATAAATTTGAACAATTAGGATTAAATCCTGCCATACTGAAAGCCGTGGAAGATATGGGCTTCGAAAATCCAAGTGAAGTGCAGGAAAAAACGATCCCGATTTTACTTGAAAAGAATACAGATATTGTTGCGTTAGCACAAACAGGAACCGGAAAAACAGCCGCTTTCGGATTTCCTCTAATTCAGAAAATAAATGCTGGCGATCGCCATACGCAGGGATTAATTCTTTCCCCTACCCGCGAATTGTGTTTGCAAATTACTAACGAGCTTAAAAATTATTCCAAATATACAAACGGGCTAAATACCGTAGCCATCTATGGTGGAGCAAGTATTACAGACCAGGCGAAACAAATTCAGCGTGGCGCGCAGATCATCGTGGCTACGCCCGGAAGAATGCAGGATATGATCAATCGCCGGTTGGTAGACATCAGCAAGATCGAGTATTGTATTCTTGATGAAGCCGACGAGATGCTGAATATGGGATTTTTTGAAGATATTACCGCGATTCTTTCTCATACTCCCAATGAAAAAAGCACCTGGCTCTTTTCGGCAACCATGCCCAAAGAGGTTTCCGTTATCGCGAAAAAATTTATGCACGATCCTATCGAAATAACGGTAGGCGCGAAAAACCAGGGAACTGCGAATGTTTCTCATGAGTATTACCTCGTTAATTCCAGAGATCGTTATGCCGCTTTAAAAAGGCTTGCCGATGCGAATCCTGATATATTTTCGGTAATTTTTTGCCGAACAAAACGCGATACTCAAAAAATAGCCGAACAACTTATTGAAGACGGTTATAATGCCGCCGCTTTACACGGCGATCTAAGTCAGAATCAGCGGGATTTGGTTATGAAGAGTTTCCGAAATCGCCAGATTCAGATGTTGGTTGCTACCGACGTGGCCGCACGAGGAATCGATGTAGATGACATAACACACGTGATCAACTACCAGTTGCCCGATGAAATTGAAACGTATACGCACCGAAGCGGAAGAACCGGAAGAGCCGGAAAAAGCGGGGTTTCTATGGTTATTGTTTCAAAGAGCGAACTTAGAAAGATCAAAAGTATTGAGCGTATTATAAAACAATCTTTTGAGCAAAAAGAGATTCCTGATGGAATGGAAATATGTCGTATTCAGTTGTTTCATCTTGCAAACGATATAAAAAACACCAAGATCAACCACGAAATTGATACGTACCTACCCAGTATTACCGAGGTGTTGCAGGATTTTTCGAAAGAAGAGATCATCAAAAAAGTATTTTCGGTAGAGTTTACACGATTCTTCAATTACTATAAAAACGCCTCAAATCTTAATTCAAAAGTTTCAGGTAGTCATAATGATGTTTCAGCACAAGATGGAGACAGCACGCGTTATTTTATTAATGTAGGTGCAAAAGATGATTTTGACTGGATGACTCTTAAAGATTTTCTGAAGGAAAAGCTGGATCTGGGAAGAGACGATGTTTTTAGAGTAGATGTAAAAGACAGTTTTTCGTTCTTTAACACGAATTCCGAAATTACCGATAAAGTGCTTTCTGTTTTTCAGGATGTAGAACACCAGGGACGACAGGTAAATGTGGAAGTTTCACAGCAGGGAGCCGGAAGAAGTTCCGGAAGAAAACGCCGTGGTCCCAGAAATGATAATGATTCCGGATCGCGTTCCTTCGGAAAAGGGAAACGAGAATGAAAATCTGCAGGGCCGGGAAAAAGAAGATCAAAATCAGGCGATTCCGGCGAAAGAAGATCTGAAAAACCCGCAGAAAGCTCTGGCAGAAGAGGATCAGGAAATTCTTCAACCAATGGAAGCCGAAAAAAGAATATTACAAGCTCCGTTAACAGAAGAAAATCCAGACGTTCATAAAAATATTTTTATATTTCGGGAGTTATGGTATAATATTGCTATACTTGACTCCCGATTCTTTTATTGATTTATGAAAATTTATCTTAGCCTTATTTTTTTATTCTTACTGGGTTTTAACGCTTTTGCACAGGATCCCGATATTGTGAAAGGACAAGTGTTGAATGCTGCCGACGACACTCCTCTCGAAAATGTGAATGTGGTGAATCTTAATCAGGTTAAAGGTACCAGTACCGATGAAAACGGAAAATTCGAACTTCAGGCTACGGTAAATGATACCCTGTTTTTCTCTTATCTGGGCTTTAAAACCATACGGGTAAGGGTTACCAACGACTGGCTAAAATACGGATCGGTTAAAGTTAAAATGACTGAAATAGGAATCGCTTTGGAAGAGGTGGTGGTAAAACCTATTCAATTAACCGGTTATCTGGAAATCGACTTAAAGAAAATTCCTATTTACGAGAATTACCGTTACAGCATCTCCGGACTTAATACCGGTTATGAAGGTGGCGATAAAGCGCCAGGTGCGGCAACAAAAGTCCTGGGAGCCATTTTTAACCCTGCCGATGCCCTGCACAACATCTTCGGAAATAAACCGAAACAAATGCGTAAACTTCGAAAAATGAAAGAAGATGATGCCATTCGAAGGCTGCTGCAAACAAAGTTTGACAGGCAAACGCTGGCTGCTGTTTTACAAATTTCTGAAGAAGATATTGAAGAAGTACTTTCCCGGTGTAATTACTCGAAAGATTTTATAAAAACTGCGAACGATCTTCAGATATTAGATGCTATTAGCGGGTGTTATGAAGAGTATAAAGTTTTGGACAGAAATTAATCCTGTTCCTGAACACTTGTTTTAATGTTTTTTGCTTCTAATTGGCTTTTCAAAGCTCTTAATCCGGAATTCAACTCTTCACCATAAGCTTTATCTACAGATTGCAACAGTGAAAAAATAGAGAGCGGAAATGCAAGACTGCCGCGAACTCCCCATACCAGTTTCGTTTTGTTCTCATCTATTTCCTTCATTCCTTTATACTCCAAAAGAATAATACGCACTGGTTTTACCACCAAAAAACGGGTCTCAATTATTTTTCCCTGATTCAGTTTTACGATTTTCTGAGTTCCCTCCTTAAATCTTTTATGGCCTTTCC
>JBAVQO010000677.1:0-5274 GCA_049694135.1 Gillisia sp.
GGCGAAAATTGCAGAAAAAAACATAGAAGAAATTCTTATAGATCATGCTTATTGTGAGCAAAAAGCGGCTTCTACTGCCATTTCGTTTATTGTAACTTTTCCGGAATATCCCGAACTGGTGACCGAAATGACTGCACTTGCACGCGAAGAAATGGCACATTTTAAGATGGTTCATGATAAATTGCTGGAAAGAGGTTCAAAACTGGGCTGGGATCGTAAAGATGAATATGTGCTAAAACTTCGGGAATTTTTTCCGAAAGGAGGCAGCCGTGTAAATCAGCTAATACACAGATTATTGATCGCAGCTTTAATTGAAGCTCGCAGCTGTGAGCGTTTCCGCCTTCTTTCTAAGGAATTAAAGGATCCTGAACTGCAGGAATTCTATAAAAATCTGATGATTAGTGAAGCCAACCATTATACTCTTTTCTTAAACTTCGCCAGAAAATACGGAAATAGAAAAGAAGTGGATGAAAAATGGCAAAATTTGCTAGCTTTTGAAGCCCGGGTCATGAAAGATCTCGGTAAAAAAGAAAGTATTCACGGTTAATTTTCTTTCTCGCTGCCCTGGTAAAGCGATTTTATAATTCCGTCGGCGAGTCCTATTTTTGGCACATAAATTCGGCGCGCTTTAGTCCATTTCATTGCAGATAAATATATTCTGGCTGCAGGAATAATAACATCGGCTCTGTCTGCATTCAAATTGAGCTCCGTAATTCTCTCTTCGTATGTAAACGAATTAAGAAGTTGATAATAAGAGCTTAAATAAAGAAAACTGAGAGGCTTCCCAACAGATTTTCCACTGCTTTTAAAGATATTATTAATGTTTCCCCCAGAACCAATTAAATCTATTTTGGAATATTGGGCGGTTATTTCTTTTATCCAGGTTTCGGCGGTTTCCCAAAGATCTTCGTCTACCATCTTTTCTAAAAGCCTTACCGTTCCCAATTTAAAAGATCGGGAAGCGATGGTTTCTCCTTCAGAATAAAGAGTAAATTCGGTACTTCCGCCGCCCACATCAACGTATAAATAGGTTTTATCGCTCTGAATGAGGGCATGTAAATCGGTAGCGGCAATAATGGCGGCTTCGTGAGAGCCATCTATAATATCTATCTCGATCCCTGTTCTTTCTTTTACCAGGTCCGCGACTTCCTCGCCGTTTTCTGCTTCGCGCATAGCCGAAGTGGCACAGGCTTTATATTTTTCGATCTTATGTGATTTCATGAGTAACTGGAAAGCCTGCATAGTATCTACCATTCTCTCGCTGTTCTCTTTAGATATCTTTTTTGAAGTAAAAACATCACCACCAAGGCGTATCGGCACCCGGACCAAAGAGGTCTTCTTAAAAATTGGATCTCTCCCCTCCTGCTCGGTAATTGTTGAAATCAACAGTCGTACAGCGTTGGAACCAATATCTATTGCGGCGTATTTGTGTTGAGCGATCAAGATTTATGATTTTCTAATTTATTCTTATAATATTCGTACAATTCAAACTGAGAGCGGAGCTGTGGCTTTCCATTTTTGCGGTAGGCGTTATCTTCTTCTACAGAAAACACGCGTGCTTTCACATTATCATTCCAGCTTATTTCAAAAGCGTCCAGTAACTGCTGTTTTATATCTTCATCGTAAATGGGACAGGAAAGTTCCACGCGATAATCCATATTTCGGGTCATCCAGTCGGCACTCGAAATATAGATTTTTGGATCGCCTTCATTTTCAAAAATGAAAACGCGAGGATGTTCTAAAAACTTGTCTACAATGCTTATGGCTTCAATATTTTCGCTCATCCCGGGAACTCCGGGAATCAGGGAACAGATTCCCCGCACTATCAATTTTATTTTCACTCCTGCCCTGCTGGCTTCGTATAATTTGTCGATAAGACTAAAATCTGAAAGGCTGTTTAATTTAAGGCGGATTCCCGCTTTTTTACCATTTTCAGCATTTGAAATTTCTGTGCTTATGAGTTTAATTAGCGCGGTTCTGGTATAATGCGGAGAAACCAGCAAATGTTTATACCTGCTTACTTTGTAGTTGATTTCAAAAAAATCGAAAACCTTATTTATTTCCTTCAGAATTTCCTGATTTCCCGTAAAAAGAGTGTAATCTGTATAAATTCGTGAGGTAGATTCATTGAAATTTCCGGTGCTTAAAAAGCCATATCTTACCATTTTACCGTTTTCTTCTCTTTCAATAACGCAGGTTTTACAATGAACTTTAAGGCCGGTGACGCCAAAAATAAGGTTTACCCCTTCCTGCTGCATTTGCTCGGCATACTGTATGTTGGCTACTTCATCAAAACGCGCTCTTAATTCGATCTGTACGGTGACTTTTTTGCCATTTTTTACCGCATTGATCAAAGAACTGGCTATGTGAGAGATTTTTGCCAGACGATAAATGGTAATTTTTATGGTCTTTACCCTTGGATCCAAAGCTGCCTCCCTCAAAAATTTCACCACGTAGGAAAAGGTCTGGTAAGGAGCATAAAGCAAATAATCTTTTTTAGCGATCATTCCCAACAAACTTCCCTGAAGTATTAGCCCCGGAATTGGTAGCGGTTCAATAGCTTTATATAAGAGTTTATCATTGCCCAGGCTGGGAAAGTTCATATAATCACGCCTGTTATGGTAGCGACCTCCGGGAATAATACTGTCTGTAGAGTCTATTCCCATTTTTCCCATTAAGTACCCAAGGGTATCTTCATCTATGTTCATATCGTAAACGAATCTTACAGGATCTCCTTTAATTCGGTCTTTTACGCTATGAGAAATTTTTTCAATAAAACTTTTACTCAAATCGCTGTCGATATCGAGTTCGGCATCGCGGGTGATCTTAATCATATGAGCCGAAATACTCTCATATTCAAAAATGTTGAAAATGGTAGAAAGGTTAAATCTTATTAGATCATCGAGTAAAATAATATACTGTTTTCCATCTTCCTGCGGAAGCACCACGAAACGATCGATACTTCGCGGTATCTCAATAAGAACATATTTTTTATCCTTCAGTTGCCGGTTAAGAAGTTTAGAAATGCCCTGCTGCGGCACGGTATCTTTCATCACCATTTTTACGGCGAGATAAGCAGCGCTATCTTTTAGACTCGGCACTTTTACAAGATCGTTCAACACGATGGTAACCAGCGCCGGGCTTACAACAGAAAGAAAGTAATTTTTTATAAATGCTTCCTGTGAAGAAGAAACCTGCTTTTCATTGATAATAAAAATATCATATTCACGCAGTCTTTTCTGAATTTTATCCAGGACCCTAAGACTCTCCGATTGTTGTTCGATTACAATCTGAGTGATTTCTTCAAGCAATTTACCTGCTTTTATGCCTCCTAATATACTTTTGGCGTTTTTACCCGCTAAATCTATACGTTTTATAGTGGCATAGCGAACTTTAAAAAACTCGTCGAGATTATTGGAAAAAATTCCAAGAAAACGAAGTCTTTCAATAAGTGGTACCGTTTCATCTTCGGCTTCCTGGAGAACCCGGGCATTAAATTGAAGCCAACTCAACTCCCGGTTTATATACTGATTATTAAGCATTTAAATTATCGAAGGTTTTTAGGGAAAAGATTAAGAATGGTTTTTCCAGATTTCAGATCACTCCAGTTTTCGGTTTCAAAATCTATTACGGTCAATCCTGTTGTAGGAATATTTTCGAAATAACGATTGCCCAAAAGATTCACCACGTTGGTAGTAGCAGGATTATGCCCGAAAACCATTAAATCCTGTATTTCGTTCGAACAATTTTTTATTTCCTGCAACAGATCTGAGCTGCTAAAGGTATACAAGGAAGAATTAATATGGAAGTTATTATCGGGGATATTTAAAACCTCTTTAAAAATGAGGGCAGTCTCATGGGCTCGAGTCGCGGGACTGCTATATATTACCAGTTTGCGGTCATTAAATTTCGTAAAGGCGCTCGCCACCAATCTTCCGTCCTTTTTTCCTCTTTTTTGAAGAGGTCGTTGCTCGTCTGGAAGATTTTGCTCCCAACTCGATTTTCCGTGTCGCACTAAAATTAATCTTTTCATCAGGGGGCTAATCTTTTAAATTTCCAATCAGAATTTTCTTTGTAATAATAAATCCGGTCGTGAAGGCGGTTTGGTCTGCCCTGCCAAAATTCAAAATCCTTTGGAATGACAGTAAAACCTCCCCAAAAATCGGGTTTCGGTATTTCCTGCCCCTCGTACTTAGTTTCCAGTTCCTTAAGGCATTTTTCTAAAACTTCACGGGAAGCGATTTCACTGCTCTGGTTTGAAGCCCAGGCTCCCAATTGGCTACCCCGGGGGCGGGATTTAAAATAGGCTGTTGCCATTTCTTCCGAAGTTTTTTGTGCTGTACCTTTAATTATTACCTGTCTTTCCAACGCTGGCCAGAAAAATGAAATACAGAGGTGTGGTTTTTTTTCGAGAGAATGGCCTTTTTCGGAAGTATAATTGGTGTAAAATATAAACCCTTCTTTATTATACTCTTTTAAAAGCACAATCCTGTTTTTTGGGAAACCATCTTCTCCAATAGTAGAAACATTCATGGCATTTACTTCAAGAGGGTTATTATTTAGAGTTTTTTCCACCTCTTCGAACCAATTTTGAAATAAAATAAATGGGTTTTGTGAGATTTCGTTTTCTAACAAACATCCTCTCGTATAGGTTTTTCTATAATGATGCAAATTCTTGTTCATCGATACTCTTTTCCGCAATTTACGAGATTTTATAATGAACTGAAACAGGTGAAGGAAAGAACTTTCCATGATTATTTTACAGGTGAGGAAGGACTTTATATAAAATATATACCTATAGAGAGTAACTTTCAGGGATATGAAAATGGTGGGCAAATTTACCGGATTTCGGGTATTGAATTTTCGTTTTTTGGAGAGAGAGAATTAATATTTTGGAAGAAAAATAAGGGAAAACCCCCGTTTCTCATGAAGAAATTGTGTATTTCATACCTGTTAATTTGCATTATATCTAAAAAATTAAAGATTTCTTTTTTAACAATTCTTTTGTAATAATTTTACCTCATAATTAACACATTATACAAATTGCCCCAAACGATTTGCATGGATTTGCCCCAAAAAATCTTCAGTGTTTTTTAGAATTGTTCACCCCATTCGAACAATTAGTATTGCACCCTATGCAAGACTAAAATCAAAGATATTGTATTAAAAGTGATAAGATTCAATTTCAGAGATGAAGTTGGAATGTCTAAAAAATTAGATGTAATTAAAAAATGTTAATTATGGTTTGGAAAACTACTCTCGCATTTTTCGAAT
>JBAVQO010000678.1:0-1686 GCA_049694135.1 Gillisia sp.
TCTCCGGAAGTTTCCGAAAAGATCAGCTCTTTTTCAAGCCTTACGGGAGCTGGATGATAAACTCTTTAAAAACTTTTGAATATTTTTTTGTGCAAAACCACTCTTCAGCAGAATTGCTGAAGGAAATAGGGTTTAACAATGTGGCGATAAGTGGGGACACGCGTTTCGACAGGGTCGTTCAGCAACTAAAAAGAGATAATCAACTGGATTTCATCGAGGAATTCAAGGGAGACAAATTTTGTCTGGTGACAGGAAGTACGTGGCCGGAAGATGAGAATTTACTGCTGGATTTTATCACTTCTGAAGGTTCTGACATCAAGACCATCATTGCTCCGCATACCATCAGCAGGGAAAGAATTAAAAAACTACAGGAAAATCTAAAAATTCCATCTGTGTTGTTTTCAGAAAAAGAAGGAAAAGATCTTTCAGAATTTCCAGTGCTTATTTTAGACACTATAGGGTTGTTAAGCCGGGTGTACTACTATGCAGATGTTGCCTACGTGGGGGGAGCCGCCGGAAAAACCGGCCTTCATAACATCCTGGAACCTGCCACTTTTGGAATTCCGATCATTATCGGTAAAAACTTTAAAAAATTCCCTGAAGCTGAAGAACTTCAAAAACAGGCCGGACTATTTTCTGTTGCAACTCCTTCAGAACTAACAGAAGTGATGCAGAAATTTATACAGGATAACGATTTCCGAAGCGAAACAGGCATTATTGTAGGCCGCTTTATAGATTCCAATACGGGTGCTTCACAAAAGATAGCAGAATATTTCGAGCAGACCTCCTGAAAAGCGTTTGCAACGCATGAAATTCCAAAATTCGTCTTAATTTTTACTAAAATATTCTAAAATCACAAAGACAGAATCGCTAATAACATTACTTTCGATTAACGCGAAGGAGTAATCTCCATCATTTCCTGGTGCGAGAAAGCTCTTGCAGCAAGAACGATAAATATTAAATTAGAGATTATGAAAAAGTTTGTTTTAGTTACCGCAAGTTTGTTCTGCTTATCTACAGTTTTTACCTCGTGTCGTCAGGTAGATCCAGATCATGACGCAATGCAGGTAAGCGATGATGCAGGCAATATTGGTAATGACGCTGAAAAAACCGGAAACGATGTGGGAAATTCTTTAGATAAAGCCGCAAATGATACCGGAGATGCCATCGATAAAGCAGCGAATGATGTTGGTGACGCAGTAGATACGAGCGCTAAAAAGGTGAAGGATGAATTAAACGGCACCGATGACAATTAAGAACAATCAACTACTAACTTTAAAACTATAATCATGAAAAAACTAATTTTATTACTAGCTCTTACTTTTACCACAAGTATAGCTTTCACTTCATGTCGTGATAAATCGGCAGTAGAAAAGGCGGCAGATGATGTAGAAGATGCCGTAGATTAGATTTACCCCCCAAAGCAACTTCCCCAGAAGATTTCGCCGAAACCAGCGGAATTTTCTGGGGAAGTTTTATTTTTTTAAGCTCTTAAAATCGTTTTTCAATTCTTCCATCGATTGCTGCAGCTGTTTAAGAAGTCCATTCTCGGAGGTGGCATCAACGCTGAAGGTTAATTTACTGTTTACCTGCCATAATTCCTGGATATCCGCCACCAGAACTTCAATCGGCGCATATTCTTCATTTATTGAAATCAGAAGAATTTTTGAAGGATCCTGCATTCGC
>JBAVQO010000679.1:0-2722 GCA_049694135.1 Gillisia sp.
TCTTCGTTGCTATTTTACTTTTTTCTTGTGAATCTAAAAAAGAGAAAACAACAGCTAAAATCGCCGATCCGCAACAAAACACCGCAACTTTGTTTACTCTGGTATCTCCCGATTCTTCGGGCATCGATTTTTTAAATAAAGTAGTAAACCAAAAGAACTTCAATATTTTTAAATATCGCAATTTCTATAACGGTGGCGGCGTGGCGATAGGCGATATAAATAATGATGGGTTGCCGGATATTTATATGACCGCTAATATGGGTCCCAATAAATTATACCTGAATAAAGGGAATTTTAAGTTTGAAGATATTTCGAAATCCGCAGGAGTAGAGGGCAATAAACCCTGGTCTACAGGAGTAAATATGGTAGACATAAACAACGACGGGCTTCTGGATATTTATGTAAGCAATGCCGGAAATTCTGAAGGCAACAATCACGACAACGATCTTTACATCAACAATGGGGACTTGACCTTCACCGAAAAAGCTTCAGAATATAACCTTGCACATTCAGGTTTTAGTACGCACGCCACTTTTTTCGATTATGATAAAGATGGAGATCTGGACGCTTATATTCTTAATAACAGCAATATTCCTGTTAGCAGTCTGGGATATGCCGCCCAGCGAAACGTGAGGGCCCAGGATTGGAAACGGGTGCCTGAAGATTTTAGGGGAGTGGGCGACATGCTCTTGCGTAACGATAATGGCAAATTTGTAGATGTTAGCGAACAGGCAGGAATCTACGGGAGTCTTATTGGTTTTGGTCTGGGAGTGGTAATCAGCGACATAAACGGCGATACTTATCCGGATATCTATGTTTCCAACGATTTTTATGAACGTGATTATTTATATATAAATCAGGGCGATGGAACTTTCAAAGAAAATATAGAAAATGAAACTTCGCATTTAAGTCTTTCTGCCATGGGAATAGATATGGCCGACATCAATAATGATGGAAATGCGGATATTTTTATTACCGATATGCTTCCTGAAGATGATAAGCGTGAAAAATCGGTGATGGAATTTGAAGGTTACAATGTTTTTAAACTGAAGCAAAGTAAAGATTTTTCGCAGCAATACATACAGAATACACTTCAGCTAAACAATGGGAATAACACCTTTTCTGAAGTTGCTTACTATAGCGGTGTGGCCAAAACCGATTGGAGCTGGGCCGGGCTTTTGTTCGATATGGATAATGACGGTTACCGCGATATATATGTAACAAACGGAATTAACCATGATCTTACCGATATAGATTATGTAAAATTTCTGGCAAACGATATTATAAAGCGTATGGCACTTACGGGCAAAAAGGCAGCTATAGATTCCATAATAAAAAGAATGCCCATAACTCCCATTTCCAACTACGCCTATCACAATAATCACGACGTTACCTTTAGCAATACTACTAAAAATTGGGGGCTGGAATATCCGGGAATGTCCAATGGTTCTGCTTATGGCGATTTGGATAATGATGGAGATCTTGATCTTGTGGTAAACAACGTAAATATGAATGCTTTTGTGTACCGCAATAATGCATCGCAGCTAACTAAAAACAGTTATCTGAAACTCAAATTCGTTGGAGGAGAAAAAAACCGCTTTGCTATCGGAACCAGTGTAAAATTGTACGAAAACAACAGTGTCATTCTTCAGGAACTCAATCCTTCCCGTGGGTTCCAGAGTTCTATGGATTATGTTATGACGATCGGGTTGGGAGATGCAAAAAAAGTGGATTCTATCAGGGTGATTTATCCTAACAATTACACTCAAAAACTTACAGATGTTGCCGTTAATCAAACTTTAACCCTGACTCAGGCAGACGCGAAAGAAAAATATAAAATCCCTAAGAAAAAAATGGTAAAGCCTTTACTAAAGGAGCTTACCGAAAATCATGTGGAACAGCATAAAGAGAACTTTTTTACAGATTTCGATTATGAAGGGCTGGTTTATGAAATGCTGAGTCAGGAAGGTCCTACTTTGGCGGTGGGAGATATCAATGGAGACGGCGATGACGAAATCTTCATCGGAGGTGCAAAATTGCAGCCGGGTACAATTTACAAGAATTCAGGAAATGGAAATTTGACAAAAATTCCTCAAACAGCGCTTGATGAAGATTCTAATTATGAAGATACTGCTTCTGCTTTTTTTGATGCCGATGGCGATGGCGATCTCGATTTAATAGTGGGAAGCGGAGGAAATGAAGTTTATGATCAAAAAATGTATAGAGCAAGGTTGTACTTAAACGACGGAAAAGGGGTTTTTACCAAAGCCACCCAGCAATTGCCTTCTACCTTTAAAAATATTTCTGTAATAGCTCCGTACGATTTCGATCATGATGGCGATATGGATGTATTTGTAGGCTCTCGAAGTGTGGTTGGAACTTATGGTATAGATCCTGCCCATCTGTTCCTGGAAAATAATGGCGACGGTACATTTACCGATGCTACCCAACGCGTGGCTTACGACCTGAAAGATGCCGGAATGATAACTGACGCCGAATGGGCCGATATGAACGGAGATGGAAAGAAAGACCTTGTGACCGTCTCAGAGTGGGGAACTCCCAATATTTATTTAAACAATGGCCGCAGACTGGCAAAAAGCAAAACCGATCTTAGCGATCTCACCGGATGGTGGAACTCTGTTGAAGTAGCAGATCTTGATAAAGATGGGGATATGGACCTCATTTTAGGGAATAAAGGCAGCAACACTCCTTATCAGTCTTC
>JBAVQO010000680.1:0-1960 GCA_049694135.1 Gillisia sp.
GTGCACGGGTACAATTGCCTTCGTTTTTGAAGTAATTAATTCTTCTATTTTAGATTCATCCATTCCGGGATGATCCTTTCTGCTATCACAAAATACAATTTTTGCTCCTCGCAATACGAATGCGTTAGCGGTACTCACAAAGGTATAAGAAGGCATAATCACCTCGTCCCCAGGTCTGATGTCTAAAAGGATAGCTGCCATTTCCAAGGCATCGGTACAAGATGTCGTTAAAAGGCATTTTTTAAAGCCATACCTATCTTGAAAAAATTCATGACATTTTTGGGTGTAAAACCCATTCCCGGAAATCTTACCGTTCTTAACTGCCTGCTCAATATAAGCTATCTCGTTTCCGGTAAGATAAGGTTTATTAAATGGTATTTTTTCCATCTATTGATGTTTATCTTCAGGTTTTATCAAATCTTTCAAAGCGGGTTTTTGCTGTTCTTTTATTATTCTAATTAAATATTCTCCAATAATTCCAAAAGCAAAAAGATTAAGACCCCCAAAAAAACTAATAAGTGTTACAGTTGATGCATATCCGGGAAAATCAATACCTATAAAAATCTTTCTACCAATAACCCAAAAAGTAAACAACATAGAACCCAAAAAACCCGTTAATCCGATAACTCCCAAGATTTTTAGAGGTAACGAAGAATAGTATAGAATGCCATTTAGTGCCAAATTAACAAGTTTAGGAAGCGTATAATGGGTTTTCCCATATTCCCTTTTATTATGGCTAACCTTCATATTAATAATATTTGAAGAACAATTTATCATAATACTCGAAACCGAAGGCATTGCATTGTAACTATTGACCGTGGCTCTTGCTAAATCGCTGTTCATTATTCTAAAGGAAGATAAGATTAATCCTTTTGGTTTCTTTAGAAATATTTGATCGGTTTTTTTTAATATATAACTTCCGAAATTTCTCCATAAGTTATGTTTTCTGTCCTTATAATTAGGAATAGCAAAAATTCCTTCAACTTCCGCAGAGTGTTTTATTTTATCAATAAGCTTAGGAACATCGCACACAGGATGTTGAAGATCGTCATCCATTGTTATTATGAATTTTCCTGTTGCTTTACTTATACCTGCCAGAGTCGCCACATGTTGGCCTTGGTTTTTTCGCAAGGTGAGAACTTTTACACTCGAATATTTTTCCTGTAAGAAAGAAAGTTTTTTACAGGTTTTAATAAAAAAGGGACTGTCATTAACAAATATTATTTCTAAGTCATATTCCTGTTCTTTCTGAATAGAATTGAATTCTTTCACAATAAATTCTAAACTTTCATCAGACTTATAAACTGGAATTACTATTGATATTTTCATTTTAAAGGGGGTGTAATGAATACTTCATATTCACTTTAATCAATTTTCCATTCTAAATTTTCCTGGATTACTCTGCAGGGATTTCCATAGGCAATAACTCCTGCAGGAATATCTTTGGTAACGACGCTTCCTGCCCCAACAAAAGAATTTTCCCCGATCTTTACCCGGTCTATCAGAATTGCTCCTGCACCTATAACGGCTCCCTTTCCGATGGAAACTCTTCCGGCTATAATTGCACCAGGGTTAATATCTACAAAATCATCAATTACATCATGATGACCTATTAAAACTCCTCTTTTTACAGTAACACCAAAACCCAACTTTGTTTGTGAACTGATTGTAACGTTCTGCTCTAAAAAACATCCATTCCCCACTACACTGGATTTAGCAATATAACAGCTTTTATGAACTACACTTTTAAAACTGGAACGATCAATAGCATATTTTTGAGTAAAGTATTCATAAATGGGAAATTTATTTTTGGGACCCGAAACACCAAAAATCATGGGTAGCTTTTTGTCAGGTTGCGTATCTACATCAAAAATTGAATATGGAAACGATAATATAGGCGTTTCAGGTTTATCTGATATTGTTTGGTTTAAGTAAATATCAAGGCAATCAATCCCTTCAT
>JBAVQO010000681.1:0-4929 GCA_049694135.1 Gillisia sp.
AATATCCGGGAGCGGTTATTTTAACCGGAATAAATAAGCAGGTCTATTTTAACCATGAAGGAATTGAAGTATGGTGCGACAATGCGGTTTTATATAAAAAAGATAATTTCTTTAAAGCCTACGGAAATGTTAGAATGCAGCAGGGCGATACGGTGCGAATGCAAAGCAACTACGCCGAATATAACGGCGACACTCAATTTGCGTTTGCCAGCGGTAATGTAAATATGACACGCCCGCAAACTTCCCTCCAAACCGATACGTTGTTCTTCGATCGAAAAAAGCAACAGGCATATTACAGAAGTGGCGGAACGGTTCGCGATACAGCAAGCGTATTAAAAAGCGACATTGGAAGATATTATCTCGAAAATGATAAATATTCTTTTGTTTCTAATGTCGTGGTTACCAATCCTAAATACGTAATACATTCCAATCAGTTGGATTTTTATTCCAAAAGCGGAAATGCTTTTTTGTACGGGCCTTCCACTATAAAAAGCGAAACCAGCACCGTGTATTGCGAACGCGGATTCTATGATACTCGCGGAGATACGGGCTATTTTGTAAAGAATTCCAGGATAGACTACGATAACCGGATACTGGAAGGAGATAGTCTTTACTTCAACAGGAATACAAGTTTCGCTTCGGGAACGAATAACATCAGAGTGATAGACACTTTAAATAATACCCTGATCACAGGACATTACGCTGAAGTTTATCGAGCAAAGGATTCGGTTTTTATTACCAAACGGGCAGTCGCGGCCACGCTTCAGGATAAAGATTCCGTTTTTATTCACAGCGATACTTTAATGATTACCGGTAAACCTAAAAATAGAATAATTCGTGGTTTTTACGATGTGAGGCTCTATAAAAGCGATATGAGCGGAAAGAGCGATTCTGTTTTTGTGAATCAAAAAATGGGAATTACCAAACTTATCAACCTGAATAAAACCAATTTAACTTCAGTCGATAAAAGAAGAAGTCCCGTAATCTGGTCGGGAAACAATCAAATGACCGGGGATACCATTCAAATCCTGAGCGATACCATTTCCCACAAACTGGATTCGTTGTTGGTTTTCGACAACGCTTTTTTAATTCAGAAAGACAGTATAGAAGGCTACAACCAGATAAAAGGTAAAGAGCTTACCGGGCTGTTCGCAAACAACGAATTGTATCGGGTCGACATCCTGAAAAACACCGAAACGCTCTATTATTTAAGAAACGAAGAAAAGGAGCTTACGGGCATCGATAAAACTTTATCGAGTTCTATTCGCATTCTTTTTAAAGATCAGAAAATCAAAGACATTTATTATTACAAGCAGATAGACGGAAGCATCACTCCGCCCGAAGATTTTCCGCCGAATGCCCGCGAACTCACCGGGTTTAACTGGCGCGGCGAAGAACAGATAACAAAAAAAGAAGATCTTTTTGCCGGAGAACCTGTGCCCGATCTTACTAAAATAAAAGGAATTCCTCTGCCGGAAGCTCCCGAAGATTTCTTCGACGAACAAGATGAAGAAGAACCTTTGTTGAATGATAATTCCCGATTAAAACCGGGTGATCTGAAGGAGAAAAAACCCACAGACAGTTTACAGGTACAGAAACCTGCTGTTTTGGATTCAATTAAAAAGAAGAGTGAAAAAGTTAAGGACAGCATAATACATTGAAAGAAGATTTTTTAAAATATCAGGCGCAGACCACTCCGCATCCGTTAGGAATGGAAGTTTTTTATGCCAAAGGATCCTACATATATTCTACAGATCATAAAAAATACCTGGATTTTGTTGCGGGTGTTTCCGCCTGCAGCCTCGGGCATAGCCATCCTCGTATCGTTAATGCCATTAAAAAACAGGCCGAAAAATACCTTCATGTAATGGTATATGGCGAATACGCACAGGGACCTGCAGTAGAATTAACAAAATTACTTGCTGAAAACCTGCCCGGAGACCTCGAAAAAACCTACCTCGTAAATTCCGGAACCGAAGCAATAGAGGGAGCCTTAAAACTTGCACGAAGAGCTACAGGAAGAAGTGAAATTTTGGCAGCAAAAAGTGCTTACCACGGCAATACAATGGGATCTCTTAGCTTAATGGATTTTGAAGAGCGCGTACAACCGTTCCGCCCTTTAATTGGCGATATTGGATTTATTTCTTTTAATAATTTGGAAGACCTGCAAAAGATTTCCTCCAAAACCGCCGCTGTTATTTTGGAAACCATTCAGGGCGGAGCAGGTATTATTTTACCGGAGGAAGGTTATCTTGAAAAGGTAAAAGCCCGGTGCAAGGAAGTAGGAGCCTTACTAATCCTGGATGAAATTCAACCCGGATTTGGACGAACAGGAAAACTTTTCGGCTTTCAGAATTACAACGTACTTCCGGATATTTTGGTCATGGGCAAAGGAATGGGAGGCGGATTGCCGATTGGCGCTTTCACCGCCTCCACAAAGGTTATGGATTTGTTAATGGATAACCCAAAGTTGGGGCACATTACCACTTTTGGAGGCAATCCTCTTATCGCAGCTGCCGCCCTGGCTACTCTCAGAGAGATTTTAGAATCGGATCTTATGGCTGCCACTCTTCAAAAAGAATTGTTAATAAGAAAATTGCTGCGGCATCAACTTATTTCCGAAATTCGTGGAAAAGGATTAATGCTTGCCTTAATTACCCCTTCCGAAGCTATCGCTTCTGAAATTATTTTAAGATGTCAGGAAAAAGGGCTTATCTTATTCTGGCTTTTATTCGAGAAAAGAGCGGTAAGAATCACACCTCCGCTAACCATTTCAGAAGATGAAATAAAAGAAGGGTGTGGCATTATTATTGACGCCTTAAATGATATGAAATACACGGGCTAAGCTGTTCATTACTTTGTTAAAAACAATCTCAGAGCTCCCTGAGTTTTTAGATTAAGCTCTTTAACTTTAAGACTGAAGAAATCCCGTAATCACTAGTGTATGCAATTAAGTCATAACGAAGAAAACAATTTCTCGCTCTCCCGCTTCGAATCTATGCTGAAAACCAATGATGTGTTATTCTTTGATTCTGAAGAGTTTGAAGACATTATTCAACATTACCTGGAAAATGGAAAATTTGCCCTGGCCAAAAAGGCAGTAAAACTTGGACTTAACCAACATCCAACTTCTACCAACCTGAAATTATTCAAGGTTGAGATCCTGGTTTTTGAAGATAAACTGGATTTGGCAGACCGAATCCTGAATGATCTTTTCGTTTTAGAAGCTTCTAATGAAGAGATCTATATCCAGAAGGCAAATATCTTTTCAAAAAGAGATGATCATCCCGAAGCCATAAAAATGCTCGAAAAGGCTTTAGAGATTACTATGGATGAAGCTGATGTATACTCACTTTTGGGGATGGAATATCTTTTTATGGAAGATTTCGAGAACGCCAAGTATAGTTTCATGAAGTGTCTGGAAGCAGATGAAGAAGATTATTCTGCTCTTTACAATGTCATGTACTGTTTCGACTTTCTGGAACAAAAGACCGAAGCGATAGAATACCTGAATATCTTTCTGAATAAAAATCCCTATTGCGAAGTAGCCTGGCACCAGGTAGGAAAACAATATTTTGATTTAAAACAACTCGATAAAGCCCTGGCGGCTTTCGATTTTGCAATTATTAGTGACGAATATTTTATAGGCGCTTATTTTGAAAAAGGGAAAGTCCTTGAAAAAATGGGAAAATACAACGAGGCCATCGAAAATTACAGAATCACTTTAGAGTTAGATGACCCTACTTCTTTTGCTTACCTGCGTATCGGGAAATGTTTTGAAAAACTGGGAGCCGAAGAACTCGCGCTGGAGCATTTTTCCAAGACCGTTCATGAAGATCCACTTTTAGACAAAGGATGGATTGCCATTACCGATTTTTACTACAAAAAAAATAATTTCCAAAAAGCCCTTTATTATATCAATAAAGCCATAAACATAGATGAGGAAAATGTGCTTTACTGGAAACGTTACGCTAAAATAAACAGCCGTCTTTCCCAGTTTGAAGAAGCCGAAAGAGGCTATCAGAAAACGATCGAACTCGGAAATTACGAACTGGAAACCTGGATAAAACGCGCCGACATTCTTATTGGGTTGGGAGAATTTGAAACCGCCATTCAGAATTTAATGCAGGCGCTGGAATTTTATCCTGAAACCGCAGAAATTGAATACCGATTATCGGGGCTTTACTTTAATTTGAACGAAGGCGATAAAGGGTATTTTCACCTGAATAACGGGTTAAAGATCGACGCCGAATACTATATTATTATTGAAGAACTCTTTCCGAAGATCTTCAACAGAAAAAGTGTTAAGGAAATTATTAATTCTTATTTAAAAGCATCCTGAGATTGCTATCTTTGGCGGTAATAATTTATCTCGGGAATGCCACGAAATTTTAAAGACTATTTAATTATCAGCCTTAAAGGAATGGCTATGGGTGCGGCCGATGTCGTTCCCGGCGTTTCCGGAGGAACTATTGCTTTTATCGCAGGAATTTATCAGGAACTTATTTCCACTATTAGTAGTGTAGATTTTTCTCTTCTGAAAACCTGGAAAAATGAAGGATTTTCGGCCATGTGGAGACAATTTAACGGCTCTTTTATTGTGGCTTTGCTGTCTGGAATATTGATTAGTTTATTCACTTTAATGCGTATAACTAATTATTTGCTGGACACGCATCCCGTTCTCATCTGGTCTTTCTTCTTCGGATTAATTGTGGCAAGCGTGTGGTTTGTGGCAAAACAAATTCCCCAATGGAATTTTAAAATTATCATTGCCCTTGTTATTGGTGCCGCACTGGCCTGGTATCTGGTTTCCCTACCGCCTTTGGGAGCAGCAGTACACAGCAACTGGTTCTTTTTTTTCGCAGGAGCACTGGCAATATGTGCTATGATCCTTCCTGGCATCTCCGGCGCTTTAATTTTAGTGCTTTT
>JBAVQO010000682.1:0-1501 GCA_049694135.1 Gillisia sp.
ACCTTATAGACACAAAGGATCTTTTAAAAGGCTGCTTGGGGACAAAGCCACTAACCAAGCTTTGCTTAATTATTATTCCATGGAAAATCAAATTTCAGAAAACACCCCACCGACTTTCTTAATTCATGCTAAGGATGATAGTTCAGTCACTTATAAAAATAGCCTTATCTATAGAGATAGCCTAAAAAATTGCAATGTGCCCGTGAAATATGTAGAGTTAGAAAAAGGCGGTCACGGATTTGGTTTTAATTTTGAAAAAACTGGATTAGATTGGACGATAGAATTAAAAAAATGGTTGTATAATCATACGGACCTTTTTGTAAAAAGACCACAAAAAAAGATGTGCAAAAATTAACTAGATTAATTGAAATTCCTAGCCTTTCCTAACCTGAAAAACAATTATTGAATGCCAAACTACGAACTTTTGCTCTTTACCGCCTTGGAACAAGAACCCTAACCAAATGGCATATTTTTGAACGTATCAGTCGCTACAATTTACACTTATAAAACAAGGCTAAAAGCTAAATCCAATTATAAAGATTGTTTTGAAGAAAAGGTTGTGCAAATAATAAAGTTGCAGAGCCTAACAAAGCTAACAATCCGATTCTGAAGCCTCCGTTTTAGGTATATGAAGTAGGAATTTATTACATTTTTACTTCGTTAAAGGATATTTAAGATTTTCACCGAAATTGGACAAGGCCTGATGGATCTGTAAATTAAACTCTGTCTGAACTTTTAATATCTCTAGTAGAAATCTCGGATGTGCTGGTATTTAATTCCAGAGGTATCCTATCACCAAATTTAATATAAAATTGCTGAATGGTCAGGCTCCAGTTATGCAAAGGAGCTGTCCATTTTTTCTCAATGTTCTTTGTAGCCAGGTAAACCAGCTTGAGGAGTGCCATATCGTTAGTAAAGGCACCTTTGGTTTTAGTGACTTTCCTGATCTGACGGTGGAATCCTTCGACAGCATTTGTGGTATAAATGATCTTTCTAATAGGCTCTGTGTACTGAAAATATTGAGAGAGCTGTTCCCAATTACGTTGCCAGCTTTCCATGACCACGGGATATTTGCTGCCCCACTTTTCCTCCAAATTAAGTAGTTCATCTTCAGCTACTTCTTTATTTACAGCCCGATAGACTTTTTTAAGGTCTTTCATAAATTCCTTTTGATCCTTGGAAGCAATATACTTCAGTGAATTACGGATTTGGTGCACGATACAAAGTTGTACCTGTGCTTTTGGAAAAACACTTAAAATGGCCTGGGTAAATCCCTTGAGGTTATCGGTGCAGGCGATAAGGACATCCTCAAGACCTCGGTTGTGCAGATCGGTCAGGACCTGTAGCCAGAAATTGGCACCTTCACTTTCAGAAATATACATTCCAAGGACTTCCTTTTTTCCTTCTTTAGTTATACCTAAAATGTTGTAAAGGGCTTTATGAGTGATCTTTCCATCCACTTTTACTTTATAGTGCATGGCATCCAACCACACAATACAAT
>JBAVQO010000683.1:0-1625 GCA_049694135.1 Gillisia sp.
GGAAAGGTATTCATCTCATTAAAACTCATATGAGTTCCCTTATACAGCCGCCTATAGTTGCCCAGGCCCTGAATCATATCTATAAATTTTCGGGAGATGAGGAGTTTTTGAAGGAAATGCTGCCAAAATTAAAAAAGTATTATAACTGGCTTGCGAAAAACAGGGATTTCGATGGCGATGGTTTGCTTTCCATAATAACTTCTTTTGAATCGGGAATGGATTGGAAACCTTCTTATGATCCGGTAGTGGGTTTTCCACGAAAAAAAGCAAATGCGCATCTGTTTCGGAAAATGATCTGGATAGACTTCAAAAACTTCATGCTGAATTATAATCTTAAGAAGATTAAAGAGCGTGACATTTTTCGGGTGAAGGATGCGGGTTTTAATACCATTTATGTTCAGAACTTAAAGATGATGGCTTTTTTATGTGACCAGGTAAATGACCCGGAGTCTTCGGTATATAATGAGAGGGCAGAAAAGGTGACAAAGGAAATGATGAAAGTGATGTACGACGAGCAGGATGCAGCTTTTTATGACGTTCATGGAAAAGACAACAAAAAACTCAAAATCCTGACTCCTACCATTTTTTTTCCTGTGGTAATAGACGAAATTCCCAATGATATAAAAGAAATAATACTTAAAAAGCACTTTTTTAACAAGGAGGAGTTTCATACAGAATATCCTATTCCTTCGCTTGCCATAAACGATCCCGCTTTTAATCCCGACAAAAGTCTGTATATCTGGCGTGGACCCACGTGGATTGTGAATAACTGGTTCTTGCATAAATTTCTTCTGAATAACGGGTATGAAGAAGAAGCGCAACACTTAATAACAGGAATCTGCAAGCTTATAAACAAAAGCGGGTTCAGAGAGTATTATAACCCTTTTACCGGCGAAGGTCATGGGGCCCATAATTTTACCTGGGCCGCCCTTGTTGTGGATATGATACATGCCGAGAAGGAAAAGAACGGAAAAGGAACCGGTAATAATTAAACTTATAAAATGTATTTATTGGCCCCGAAAGCGTTCATTTCACGAATAGAATCTTCTATCTGCCTGCGTTGCTTCATTAAAATCATGACCATTTCTTTATCTTTTATTTTGGGAATTGTTTTTTGATAAAACTCTTTCCCTTCCACCTCTTTTTGATAAGCTTTGGTCATAAATTTATTACGGGTACAACTATACAAATGCCGGGGTTGCTCAAAACTTTGTGTCTCAGGACAGCTTAGCAGAGATCTGTTTTTCGTGAATTGATTTTGGTTGAAAGAGGATAACAGGTTCTCTAACTCTACGACGAAGGCTTTTTTCTGAAGCCACATTTTTCTGAAAAAATGTTTAAAGAAAATTCGTTTGGTACCCGTTGAAGCTTTTTCGTAAAACATTGCCGATTCATGTGCAGTACGACAAAATTCTGTAAGAATCGAGAAATACTTTTCTTCAGAGGAGAGATTTATTTCTTCTAAGAGCTTTCTTCTCTGGATTCTCTTTTTTATACCGGATGTTTCTTTCTGCGCCTCCATAGTGAGTTGTATTTTGTACAGGTTTAAGAACAAAAAATTCTTCGGGCAGATCTTCAGCTTTTTTAAACTTTATTCGGATTTTAAAATTTATTCTGCGCTCTTC
>JBAVQO010000684.1:0-10645 GCA_049694135.1 Gillisia sp.
GAAGTGAGTAGTATCAATAAGAACAACTCTTTCTTCAATCTTGTAGATGCCGGCGGAAATCTTGTTGTGCGGCTTAAAAAGGAATAATTCTAACGACGGGTCATAAGCGCCTTTTTGGGTATATAAAATTCGCCCATGGGTATGGTGGTGAGTTTAAAAACCAGGCTGTTATCCAGCGGAACATATTGCAACTTAAAACCGGCTTTTGCATTGGTGACCGCACTCTTTATATTTCCTTCATAGAAATTTTCGTTTGTTCTAACGAGTGAAATAGTGTAATTATCAGGTTTATTTTGGCAGTCTTTTTTTGAGGTCCCAAATTGCAGGGCGCAATGCACACCTTTGTAGTGATTCTTGCTTACGTGGGTAAGATTAATAGTAAAAGACTGGCCTTCCTCTCCTGATTTAATATTCCACGCTCCGGAAATATCCTGAGCCTTTACAGAAAAGATCAGAAAGCATAAAATAAGGGCAAGTGGTAGTTTTTTTTCCATAAGAATTGTTGTTTTTTAGCATCTTAATTTCCTGTAACTCTTATATTATCAATGTCATAAGTAGTTGTTTTTTCCGGATCTCCTCCCAGGTATCTGAATGCAATATTAACCTTTCCTGATAAACAGGAGATATCTATTTTGTTTTTTTTGAAATTAGTTCCGTTCTGATTTGTAGGGCCAATAGGAATCTGAGCATCCAGCAGCTGCCAATTGGTGGTTCGCACATCGCCCGTAAAATTATTGGTAATATAAACGCTTAAAATAGTAGCATTGTCGAAGGAGGCTTTTATATCGAACGAAAGCACTTCGGCACTATATGCATCCAAATCTATAGAAGGAGTAACCAGCCAGGCCTCCAGAGGATTCTGTTTTGTGTTGTATGCAGAAATTCTTATAAACCGGTCGCTATTTAAAATTCCATCTACAAAACGTGTATTCCCACCATTGACGTTCACATTCGTCCATCCCCGGGTATCCAATATGTTCTCGTTGCTGATTCCTACAAAATTCTCCTGAAAAATAGTTTTGGGACCTTCGCTGATATTGTTTCCACAGTCTAAAAACACCGGATCACATCGTTCATTTCCTTCAAAATGTAAATCTTCCGGACTGTTTACGATCACTACGTAGTAATCGTCATAAAAATTTCGGGTAAGTACTCCTTCAACATTTCCTCTCGAAGTGGGTAGCAACAAGGATTTGAAATCAGAAAAAGTACTGGTACTCAATGTTGTTGTAGCACCATCTGTACAGCTTTCTAATTGCCGTTCCCCATCATACTTATCGCTTACCGCAGATGCGAAACTGTAAATATTATTCTCCCGAACGAGATTGCGATTAAACTGAACATCTTCCAGCCGGATAAAAAGATTTTTATACTGAGGCGCAAAATCGGAAATTTTTAATTTCAGCGGTTCTATGTTAGCTGTTTCTGCCGTTCTGGTTATAAAGTTATCTATAAGTGCCTGCGGAATCTCCACCACATCCCCTCTGTTCTGAACACCCAATTGATATACACCATTGTTAAACCACAAGCTAAGACCATCTAGTTTTATGAAAAGTTTTCTTCCAAAATTAAAGCTATTGTAAATGGCTGCATCATCTATCAAAATTTGGATACCTGAAGAAGGATTTTGAGGTTTGTCCTGCAGGATTAATTTTTTGTAAAAATTTCCCCCTTCATCACTGGAAATAACATAACCTTCTATATACGTATTGGTGTCCGTAAAAGTAAAAATGTCGGCAGATGCAGGATCATAATTTCCTTTAATGGCCGCTATACTGGTGAGATTTGCCGGAGTTTCAACCGTAGGTGCTTCAACTTGTGGCGGCGCGAAATCTTCGGTTTTCACACAGGAGAACAACAAAAAATTGGCGAAAAAGAATATTTTTATAATCTCTGTTTTTTTCATCTCTAAAAGCTTAAAATCTCACATATAGATTCACATAATAGGTGGTACCTGTTCCATACCAATATTTATTCCCGAAGATGGGGCTCTCTCTTTCTCTGTCTTCCTTTAAGGTCCTGAAATTAGCATTCCGGGATTGTTCAAATCCTCCCGTTTTATAGAGAACATCGAAAATATTATTGATACTGGCGAAGAACCCCAAATAATTCTTTTTTAATCTCCAGGACTTCCCTCCAATGGCGTTAACAAGAAAATAATCGTTGAATTGCTCTTGTTTAAGCAATTTTTCGGCGATGGCAGGATCGTAATCCAGCAAAGGCAGGCCATCGCTATCGGTACTAAAATTTGAGGTTCTGCTTAATGGACTTATTCCGGAAAAAGAATGAGAAAAATAATTTACAGTAGCACCAAACCACCAGTAATCGGGATCTCTGTATTCAAAACCAATTTGTGCAGCCTGCTGAGGGCCATTTCCCAAATTATAATTTTTTAAGTAGGCTTTTCCATAATTAACTGTCTCACTAAAATTGTTGGAAGTAAGGTATAAATTGGGGTTATTGCTATAGGTAAATTCCCCTATTCCGGCGGCCAGTTTTATTTTTATGGTAGTTGTTAGTTGAGACTCCAAACCGGCTTCTACCCCTATATATTGTTTATTGATTCCCTCTAAAATTTCCTGAACAAAAGCGGTTGTGCTGCTCCTTCCTATTCCCGAGAGGCCATCGGCATAAAAAAAGGCAATTTGTGTGGCATTTGCGATTTCAGAAAAATAGCCGGTAATCCTGAATTTTATTGCGGATGTTCTGTAGATATAGCCAAAGTCTGCGGAAGATATTTCTTCGCTGCCCAGACCTTCCACAACGGTATTGTTTTGCCTGGCATTGGTAAAAGAATTTTTCAACAAAGGCGCTTTGGTAAAATAAGCGGTATTCAGGTTAAAAAGATGCCTACCCGATACCTTATAAGTAGCACCCGCTTTTGCTCCATAATCGAAAAAATCGAGCGATTTACTTCTCCCCAGGGAATTCTGCGGAAAAGCACCCGTCTGAAACAAACCTTCCCTCTGGTACTGAGTAGAAGAAACATTGCCCGAGAGATAGAAATCAATCTTTTTTGAAGTATACTCAACATTTGAAAATGCTTCTACAATATCGGCAAAAAGGTTAAAATCATATTTGAATTTTTCGCCTTCTTGAGCCAGGCGGTTTGGATGCAGTAAATCTGTCTGGGCCACACGAGATTGCAAATTCTCTGAATCTCCTTCCGCAAAATAATCTATATCCAGATAGGCATTTCCTCCTAATAAATCCATTACTTCAGCATAATTTTCACTGGCAAGACTGGTGAATCTTATTTTGGCATTCAGCCTCAGAGATTCGCTAAGAACGGCCTTCAAAATTGCATTGGCAGTAATCTGGCGATCCTTATTAACGTCCCTGGCAAGAACATAAATAGAATTACCGTTTGCCAAAAGATTTGCAGCATACAAAGAGTTCCAGTTTAGTTGTCCGTTTTTCTGAAAAGATTTTTCCGCCAGATAAGCAGCTTCATAGTTCTGGTCATCCTGGAATCTCAAAAAATAGCTCGGCAAATACTGATAATAGGAAGGATCGGGATTTTTTCCTCCTCCAATAAAACTTTCTTCCCCAGATGAAGAAATCACCAGCCGGGTTCCCCCGTAATCTAAATGAGAATTGGCAGTTTTTCCAAACTGATAGGCCAGATTGGTATTCAGCAGAACATTGTCAGAAATTTTCCAGAAATCGTTGATCATCAAAACAGGTTCTTCTACTTGTTTTAGTCGCGAATTTCTGATTTTCCCGTTCTGGTTACCCCAATAGGAATTATAACGATTCCCTTTTAAATCCACTACTTCCTGAGTATTTGCCGAAGATTTCCCGCGAGTATTCGGGGTATAAAATCCGGTGAAATTTATGCTATGCGAATTATTTATTTTCTTTTCTAGAGCGAGCATAAAAGAATTGGCATTATAAACGGTTCCGTCTACAAATCCTTCTTCGGCAAAACGCCTGGAAAGAAGAATCGCATAGGTCCAGCCATTGGCCTGCTCCCCCGAACTGTAGCTTCCCATTATGCGGCCTGTATAACTTTTGTTGGAGGCCGCATAAGATATTCTGCCTCCCTTCGCATATTGTGAGGCTCTCATTATAATGTTAGTAGTTCCCGCAAGGCCGCCAAAACTGCTTTCCCCGGGCTGCAATCCCATCGAAAATTCCTGTTGCCTTTGGAGATCGTTTAAGCCTCCCCACTGCCCCCATTCTGGTCTGCCGGTGAATACTGTATTCATCTCGATACCATTGATTAATACTTTCCCGTATTCACTGTCAATGCCCCGCGGCCGATAAAATGTGGGGCTGAAATCGAACGCCGCAGCATTTAGAAAAATGTCCCGCGATGCCTGTAACAGGCCCGAGACATTATCAATACCACCTTCATCTGAACTCAGTTCATTTTCTGATAAACTTATTGTGCTGGCCTGAAGCTGCTCCCGAACTACATCATTTTTAAGAGGAATAAGATCCAGATATATTTTTTTGTTTTTGGATATGATTATCGGTAATCTTAGCAAAAGATACCCTGGCCGGACAAAAATCAGAACCTGATTTCCTTCCGGAATAAGATCAGACGAAAAACTAAATTTTCCGTTAGGGTCGGTTTTAGTTTCAAAAGTACTGCTCTCGATTTGTACCTTTACCTCAGAAAGTGTTTCATAAGTTACAGCATCTACCACGACCCCTGAAAGTTCGGTTTGGGCATTGCACTTTAAAATCACTGTTATTCCCAGAAGCAAGATCAACTTGTCCCTACACATCCATAACCTGCTATATTTCAGCAATTAAGATACTATTTTTTATAATTCGATATCATTAATTTGAGTATATTAATTTGAAATTTATTATTCAGCAATTATGCGGCTTTATCCTCTTTTTCTTCAGAAAATATTTTTCGTTCTGCTCTTCCTGGGCTTGAAATCTGCGGCACAGGATAAAAATGAATATCAAATTCGCACCATAGCATTCTATAATGTCGAAAATTTGTTTGATACAGAAAATGATCCCGTAACCTTTGATGATGACCGTACTCCGCTGGGAAAAGATATGTGGACTCCCGAAAAATACCAAGATAAATTAAGCCATATCGCGAGGGTTCTAAAAGAATTGGGAGAAGATGAAACAGGCACGGCCCCAGCCGTAATAGGCATCTGTGAAATAGAAAATCTAAAAGTTTTAGAAGATCTGGTAAATGAGCCACAGCTTGAAAAATATAATTTTCAAATTATACATTACGATTCTCCCGACCAAAGAGGCGTGGACGTGGGACTTCTCTTCAGAAAAGATATTTTTAAACCTCTTGCATCGCAAAGCAGAAGATTGCTGATCTATGAACTCGATAATCCTCAAAAAAGGGTCTATACCCGCGACCAGTTGGTTGTAAGTGGATTATTGGATGGCGAACAAATTTACTTTATCGTTAATCACTGGCCCTCGAGAAGCGGTGGCGAAGCCCGTAGCAGTTACAAACGCGAACTTGCGGCAAAACTGAACAAAAGAATTATTGATTCCCTTCAAAATCTGGATCCGTACGCCAAAATTATAAGTATGGGCGATTTTAATGATGATCCTTCCAGTAAAAGCATCAAAAAAGTACTTTCTACCAAATCGTCTTCCGAGAATTTGACCCTAAAAGAACTTTATGATCCCATGGAAAAATTCTTTAAAGAAGGTAAAGGAACCCTGGCCTACAGGGACAGTTGGAATCTGTTCGACCAGATGATTCTCTCGCAGCCCTTACTCAACAAAGATTACGGCGGATATCAGTTTTATAAAGCCGGAATCTTCAACAAAAACTTTTTAATCACTCCTTCTGGGCAGTACAAAGGGTATCCTTTTAGAAGTTATGGCTATTCCGGGTATCAGGGTGGCTACAGCGACCATTTTCCGGTGTATATTTTTCTTATAAGAGAATTAAAACTAAAATAAGCTCATTTGGCCTGATTTATATTGCTGGTGCAAATCACAATTTAGAGCAGGAATGCTTCTTCCTTTTAAATATTTATTTCGTGCAATGCCAAACTGCTGTGCGACCTGTTCTGCGATATTTCCATCGCCTTTCATTCTTCTGCCAAACTCACTGTCATTCAGGTTGCCGTTATGGCATTCCGAGATTTGATGCAACACTTTTTCTGCTCTGTCTGGCATGGTTTTCTTTATCCAGTCTTCAAAGATTCCGGCTATGGCACCATTCAGTCTTACCATTGTATAACCTACGCTCTGCGCTCCGTTTTCTGATATTGTTTTAACCAGCGGAAGTATTTCATGGCTGTTTATTCCAGGAATGATCGGGGCCATCATCACTCTTACAGGAATTCCTTCTGAAGATAATTTCTCAAGGGTCTCCAGCCTTTTTTTCACACTTGCGGTTCTGGGCTCCAACATTCTTCTGGTGTTCTCATCTAAAGAAGTGATGGAAAGATTCACCTGCACCAAATGATCCTTCGCTAATTCTTTAAGTATATCCATATCTCTCTGAACAAGGGCATTTTTTGTTATAATTCCCACGGGATGTTTATACTTCAAAAATGTGCGAAGCAATTCGCGAGTTATTTCCAGTTTTTTTTCCGCAGGTTGGTAACAATCGGTATTTCCAGAGAGCACAATGGGAGCTGCTTTCCAGCTTTTGCTTTGCAATTTCTTTTCAAGAAGTTCTACCGCATTCTTTTTTACGAGAATCTTTTTCTCAAAATCGAGACCGGCACTATAACCCCAATATTCATGCGAATTCCTCGCGTAGCAATACACACAGCCATGTTCACAACCCTGGTAAGGATTTAGAGAAAACTGCAGTCCTACATCGGGACTTGTTACTTTGTTTACAATGCTCTTAGGAAAGGTTTCCAGGAACTGCGTTTTTGTAGGTCTGATTTCTTCTCCTTCGAGAGAACAATAGTTTAGAAAATCTGCCCGTAAAAAATGATGTTGGGAATCGAATTTATTGCCAACATTTTTTTGAGCTCCTCTTCCCTTGATATAGTTTTCCTTCAGATTCATTTCAACAAAAATATGGAATATTTCCGTAAAAAAGGAAATATTCCATATAAAAGTTCGGAATTTGGAAAATTATTCTCCAGGGAAATCTGCTTTGCGTTTGTTTAAAAAAGCCGATGTTCCTTCGGCAAAATCAGCAGTTCCAAAGCACCTGCCAAATTCTTCCACTTCAACGTCAAAACCGTTTACACCTTCTTCATAATTTGCGTTAATAGCTTTAATGGCAGAACTAATAGCCACCAAAGAATTTTTGCTGATTTTATCGGCTATTTTTCCAGCAAACTCCAGCAAATCTTCCTGAGAAGTCACATGATTTACCAGGTTATATTCCAGCGCCTGGGTGGCATCAATCATTCCCGCTGTCATGATCATTTCCATAGCCCTGCCTTTTCCTACCAGCTGCGGTAATCGTTGAGTTCCACCATATCCGGGAATTACACCCAAAGAGGTCTCGGGAAGGCCCATCTTTGCATTTTGGGAGGCGATCCTAAAATGTGCCGCCATCGCTAACTCTAAGCCACCGCCCAATGCAAATCCGTTGATGGCGGCAATCACGGGCTTAGGGAAATTGGCAACATAAGTAAACAGCTTTTCCTGTCCCCCGGCAGCCAGTTCTTTTCCTTCTTCAGAAGAAAAATTGGCGAATTCACTGATGTCTGCACCTGCTACAAAAGCTTTTTCGCCACTTCCGGTGATGATCACGATCTTGACCTCATCATCTTCTTCTACATCTGCAAAAGCCAAATTCAGTTCCCTAATTGTCTCTTTATTAAGCGCATTCAGTTTTGATGGCCGATTTACGGTGATGGTGCAAATACCATCGTTGTTTTCAGATAGAATATTCTCGAAATCCATAGTTATTTTTATATTTTTAATTAATCTTCCGGTTGTATTTAAAGGCCGAAAATTTTAATAAGAAAGATACCCATTACTGCAGTTGCAACAAAATTTACAGGTTGAAATGTCCTTTTCAGGTTACACAGCTTTCGGAAAACGTACTTTAAAGGTGGTGCCTTTATTTTTTTCAGAAGTAAAACTGATGCAACCTTTATATGTTTCTACAAGATTTTTCACCATCGCAAGTCCGAGACCCATTCCACTGGATTTTGTGGTAAATTTTGGCTCAAAAACCTTGTCTTTATTCTCTTCGGCAATACCGATCCCATTATCTGAAACCGAGATACAGACCTCATTTTCCTCTTCTTCGACCCAGACAAGGATTTTGGGATTCTCCACATCCTGAAGTGCCTGGGTGGCATTTTTTACAAGGTTGGTCACCACACGAATCAGCTGAGTTCTATCGAATTTAGCAAGAATTTCTTCCTTTTCTGAATAAAAAGTAATGTAGGGTTCATTAAAGATATCCAGGGCGAGTTTTACTATTTTTGGAACATTCAATATTTCGTTTTGCTGCGCCGGCATTTTGGCAAAATTTGAAAAAGCAGAAGCAATCGCACTCATCGTATCAATCTGATGAATCAAAGTGTCGCTGTATTCTTTCACTTTGGTAATCACTTGAGGGTCATGGGGATCGAAATTCCGCTGAAAACTCTGAACGCTTAACCGCATTGGGGTGAGCGGATTTTTAATTTCGTGTGCCACCTGTTTTGCCATTTCTCTCCAGGCCTGTTCCCGTTCGCCTGTGGCCAGCTTCACTGCACTTTCTTCCAGTTCATCTATCATACTATTATAGGCCGAGACGAGTGTATAAATTTCTTCGGAAGCATTATCGAGCTGAATTTTTTGATTTTGCCGATCCAGACGCGTCTGTATAATTTTTTCGGAAACCACCTTGAGGGATTTCGTGATATAGGTAGAGAGAAAATAGGAAAGCAGAATTGCCAAAACCAGCATAAACAGATACACTTCACCCAATTTCAGAAGGAAATCATGCAGGTCTTTTTGCAGTGGATCCTCGTCCTGAAGATAGGGCAAATACAAAATCGCCAGCGGTTTAAATTTACTATCGGTAATATAAGTATAAGAGGATTGGGTTTTTTGCCCATTGATCTCTGTAGTTTTTAAGTATCGCTTATCTGAAGATTTTTCTATTTTCTGTAAGATGTATTTCGGAATATGCACGTTGGCGGTATCGCGAAAAAAAGATTCATTGGATTTTATGAGCAGTTTTCCGTTCAGATCATAAATATTGAATTGCATATCATGCACTTCAGACATTTCATAAATCTTATTTCTTTCTTTTAATATCGACGGAAGATTTTCGGTGCTAACGACCTGAGTTGTGTTTTCAAGAACGAATTTGATGTTTTGGCGAATGGCCTGCTCTTTTCGTTCTAAACGTTCTTTGTGATAGGCTTCAGATTCTTCCTTATACTGGAAAACAGTAACACCCGCAATTAAAATCGAAGCTCCCAGCACCAATAAAATCATAGAGATGAAAATACGGTTGCGCAAAGAAAGTTTTAAAAGCCTCATAATTTTGTGCTCATTTGGCTAGAATCATCAATTATCACACCACATCATGCGTTTGGATTCCTGTCGCGAATTCTTTTATAAAACTTGAAACCCAGCATCAAAACAAAAGCGAAAATCAGCAACCCCGCCAATCCATATATCCAGTTTATCGCATCCCTTACGATCACCAAAAAAATAACAGAAAATAGGATTAACGTAGAGCCTTCATTCCAAAGGCGCATTTGGTTAGAAGTCCACTTTACCACACCATTTTGCAATTCCTTAAATATTAAATGGCATTTAATATGGTACGCATACAGCAAAATCACAAAACCCAATTTTACCAGCATCCAATCCTGTTGCAGCCAGGCCGGCATTAAATACAACAAAACAAAGGCAAACAAGCTCGCCAATACGGCGGAGGGCCAGGTGATGATGTACCATAACCTGCGTGTCATTAACTTTAACTGATTGGTAAGAATAGAACGTTCAGGTTCTTCTTTTTGTTCTGCTTCAATTTGATAAACAAACAACCTGGGAATATAAAACAGCCCTGCAAACCACGTAATTACAAAAATTAAGTGCAGGGATTTTACATAATTATAATATTCAATCACACCGATATTTTTATTCTTTCAGAAAAATATAATTCAAATTCATCTGGTTGAAGTTGCGGTTAAATTCTTCGATCTGTTTATCCACCATCTGGTCGAATTCCTCTAACTGCTTATTGATTTTTGCGGTCATTTCATTCTTGACATCAATGTCCTGTTGGGTTGGCGGGAAATCTCCCATTCCTACCAACGCGTTTAAATGCGCTAACTTATTGGTAAGTTTAATAGGAAAATTCAGTGGATCCTGGCTGCTTTTATTTTGCGTTTGATAAAGGGTTTTTTCAATCTCATCAAAACCTTCCTGCATTTTCTTAGCTTTTTCAACCAAAGGTTTTACTTTTTCATTTCCTTTATATTGCTGCTGAAAAGCCTTCAACTGCTCATTTATCTTGTGGATCTTCTTGATCGATTTATGAGCTTTATCTATCGTATTATTCACATCTGTAATAAAATCGTGTTGCTTTTTAAGCCCGGACATGTCGGTTTCCATATCGGGGTTGGGAAGCACTGTAAAATTTTTGCGTTGCTTGTTCCCGTTCACATTCAATTCTATGGTATATTCTCCGGGTAAAATTTTAGGTCCCGAAAGATCTGCCCACCATAGAATCATGCCGGAAAGTTTTTCGGCGCCTTTTTCTACCATATTC
>JBAVQO010000685.1:0-1907 GCA_049694135.1 Gillisia sp.
GTATAGTATGGCATAGCATTTTCATTCATAGAATTTTATTGGAATTCCGTGGCGACTAAATATTCCCTGTCAGGCTTTCTCTCTTCTGAAGAACAGGAAAGACTTCAGAAAAAATAGAACATCCTCCTCCCGAACAGAAAGCTATTACCGTACTATTTTGTTGCTTACAAGAATCGATTTTTTAGTTTCGATTTAGAATTGAGCAAAATAGGTATACACGCCAATTACAATAAGACAGATCACAATTCCGATAGGAGCGGCATATTTCCAGGTGGTAATGTCAACCTGTTTGGTATAGTTGTCGGTGTACGCCTCTGCACGTGGTTTAAATTTGCCAATAAGCAGCATAAGGGCGATATTAATCACAAAGATAATGGCCATAATATGAAGATAATGAGGGACATTATCTGCTCCAAACACAAAATATTTGAGGCCTAAATACACCAGATATAAACCAACCCCGCTAAAGATGGCAAGTTTTGCCGCAATTGCCGGTACTTTTTTAGTAAGATAACCCACCACCACAATTGTCAGGATTGGAATGCTGTAACAGCCGTTTACTTCCTGTAAATATCCAAAAAGACCATTGGGCGCATTCGCGATAAGCGGTGCGATAAACATGGAAAGAAATGCCAGAAATACCCCGAAAAGTTTCCCTTTTTGTACTACTTGTTTTTCTGAAGCTTCGTGGTTAAAATATTGTTTATAAATATCGATTCCGAAGAGGGTAACCGAACTGTTAAGGGCCGAGTTAAAAGAACTAAGAATAGCACCAAAAAGCACCGCCGCAAAAAAGCCCACCAAAGGTTTGGGTAATACGGCATTCACCAACATAGGATATGCTTTATCGGCATTTTCCAACTGACCGTGAAACATCTGGAACGCAATAACTCCGGGTAAAACCACAATAATAGGACCTAAAATCTTAATAAAAGCAGCAAGCATCAGTCCCTTCTGACCTTCTTTTAAACTTTTTGCACCCAGGGCACGTTGTATAATTGCCTGGTTGGTTCCCCAGTAAAACAATTGAACCAGCATCATTCCGGTAAAAATAGTAGAGAATGGAACGGAAGCACCGGGACCGCCAATGGAATTAAATTTATCGGGATGTTCTGTAATAAGAGTTTGCAGTCCTCCTAAAATGCTTCCATCTCCAATGGCCATCAATCCAAAAACCGGAATAAAAAGGCCACCTACAAGTAATCCCAAAGCATTGATGGTATCTGAAACCGCTACGGCTTTAAGTCCTCCAAAAATAGCATAAATAGATCCTATTATTCCAATGGCCCAGATACATATCCACAGAGCGGCTGTATTACCAACTCCCAATAAATGAGGAACATCGAACATGGTGCTTATGGCAAGTCCTCCCGAATACAAAACAATAGGTAAAAGAATCACTACATAACCGGAAAGAAAAAGAGCTGAAACTATGGTTTTGGTACCCTTATCGAATCGGCGTTCCAGGAATTGCGGAACGGTAGTCAACCCACCTTTCAAATACCTGGGTAAAAGAAATAAAGCGGTTATTACAATGGCAATGGCAGCAAGAGTTTCCCAGGCCATTACTAATATTCCCTCGCTAAAAGCCTGTCCGTTTAGACCTACGATTTGTTCCGTGGAGAGGTTGGTAAGTAAGATAGAACCGGCGATTACGCCTGCCGTAAGACTTCTTCCTCCCAGGAAATAACCGTCGCTGGTACCTTCATCTGTTGTACGGGTTGCAAAATAAGAAATAATGGCTACTAAAGCTGTAAACCCCACAAAAGATAAAATACCGATCATAATGAATAATTCTTAAAGTTTGTTAAATATAAAATTTTCCTGAATATAAATGTACCTGATACCTTTACAAATTCGGTTTTTTAAATAAAGAAAATTTGAAGATCGATTCATTTCGGTATTTC
>JBAVQO010000686.1:0-5311 GCA_049694135.1 Gillisia sp.
TTTTGTCTCACTGAGCCTGTCGAAGTGCGTTGTATGCTTCGAGAGGCTCAGTGATTTGTATATTGTTCAAAAAGGCTTCGACAAGCTCAGCCGGGCAAAGTTATTTTCTTGCAAAAAGGGTTTTAAAAACCACAAATCCGAAGCCTGTAAAAAGCATTAGGTGGAAAATAAGCAATCCGAAATCGTGCAGAAGAAAAGCGCTATAAATGGCAAATCCGAAGTAAAACCATAAAAGGCTTTCGGCAATGCTGCTAAAGGAAACTGAAGCGTTCAAGTATTTATTGCCTTTCCAGCTGTCTTTTAGGTTGCTAATATTGAATTTTGGCGTCCTGATAAATTCACTTTTTTTACCAAAATGTCCTTCCAGTACGGCAATTGTATTATGCAGCGAAAAGCCCATCGCGATCGCGAAAAAGGTGATAAACATACCACTGAATTTAAAAAAGCTCTTACTTCCGTAGCCATGCGTATTCGCAAAAGCGATCCAGTAGCAGATAAAGAAAATCAGGGTGCTAACCGCGCAAATAGAAACGAGATTGAAATACCAGTTCCACTGCGGATTCGCAAATTTTATATACAAAATGGGAACACTCAAGATCGCCAACAGCAATACCACAATAAACATACTGGAATTCAAAAGATGGAAAAATCCGTGGAATTTGGTGCTCGCGCTCTGATTTTTATCCCACAACAACTTTGAATAATTTTTTCTGAAGTTTTCTGCGGCTCCCTTGTTCCATCTAAATTGTTGAGATCTTGCAGCGCTTATCACCACCGGCAATTCGGCAGGAGTTTCTACATTCTCCAGGTATTTGAATCTCCAGTTCTTGAGTTGGGCCCGGTAACTAAGGTCTAAATCTTCGGTTAAGGTGTCTCCGCTCCAGTTTCCAGCATCGAGAATACATTCTTTACGCCATATCCCGGCCGTCCCGTTAAAGTTGATAAAATGCTTTCCAAAATTCCTTCCGGTCTGTTCCAGGATAAAATGGAAATCGAGCGCGAAAGCCTGAACCTTAGTAAGCAACGAATAATTCCGATTGATATGACCCCAACGTGTTTGCACCACGCCAATCTCAGGATCCTTAAAATAGGGAACGGTCTGCAGCAACCAGTCTTTCTTCGGAAGAAAATCGGAATCGAAAATCGCGATGAATTCCCCTTTTGCCAGTTTCAACCCTTCTTTTAAGGCACCTGCCTTAAATGCGTTGCGGTTGGTACGGGTTATATGCTGAATATTCAAACCGGTTTTCTGAAGATTTTGAATCTGAATAGCTGTTTTTTCCAAAGATTCATCGGTAGAATCGTCCAGCACCTGGATTTCCAATTTTTCTTGCGGGTATTCAATTTCAGCAATATTCTTCAGAAGGCGATCCATGACATACATTTCATTGTAAACAGGGAGCTGAATGGTAACTAAAGGAATTTCTTCAGAATCCGAAAAATCAAATTTGGCTGAGGTATCGGTATGTTTTTTAGCTCGCAGATAATTGAGCAATAAGCTGAGTTGGGACAGGCTATAAATAAATATGAGCAGTAAAGCGAGGGAATAAAGTGCAATTATGGCGATTTCCATTACTTGAAACTATATTTAAAAATCCATCCTAAAATTTTCACACCTGCAAAGATAGCGCCTTTCAATGTTCCAGAAACTTTTGAAACGCCTATTCTGTTTTTATAATGCACCGGCACTTCTATATACGAGAAATTTTGTTTTATGGCTTTTAATTGCATTTCTACGGTCCAGCCATAGGTTTTATCCTGCATATTGAGTTCCAGCAACTTCTTATATTTAATAGCTCTGAAGGGACCGAGATCTGAAAAATGAGCGTTAAAAAACAGCTTCATTAAGGAAGTTGCCAACCAGTTTCCAAATCGCTGCGGAAAGGTCATGGAACCCGGTTCCCGCAATTCTTTTTTCCTTGCGCCAATCACAAGATCTATATTATTTTCTAGAATTGGCTGTACGATTTTATCCATTTCGGAAGGATAATCGCTGTAATCGCCATCCAGAAAAACAATAATTTCAGGTTTTGTTGACTGCTTCGAAATATATTCCATTCCTTTTAAACAGGCATAGCCGTAGCCTTTTCTGGTCTCTGAAAGTACCGTAGCCCCGGCGGCTTCAGCGTTTTTTTCGGTTTCGTCTGTCGAATTATTGTTTACTACCACAATTTCATCAACAAAATCTGGGATTTCTGCAATTACCTTTGCGATAGATGCCGCTTCGTTGTAAGCCGGAATAATAACTTTAATAATTGAGGGCATTCAGAGTTTTTTCAAAACAGTCATTCTGTTTAATTGGTACGCAAAATAAGGGTTTTACTTACAGTTTACTGGCTTTTACTGTTTATTAAATCCATTAAATCTACATCGTTACCCAACAATACTTCTTCAGAATTTATCCGGCCATTCACAGGGCCGTTTTCAAGTTTGAGCACCCCACGCGGACATACTGCAGAACAAATTCCGCAGCCTACACAGCTGGAACGAACTATATTTTCACCTTTTTGGGCATATGCTCTAACATCGATTCCCATTTCGCAATAGGTTGAGCAGTTTCCGCAGGAAATACATTGGCCCCCGTTTGTGGTTATTCTGAATTTTGAAAAAAGTCGTTGCTGCATTCCTAAAATAGCAGCCATTGGGCAACCGAACCGGCACCAGACTCGGGATCCAAAAATCGGGTAAAATCCCACTCCTATAACTCCGGAAAAAACGGCACCGATTAAAAATCCGTACCATTGGCGAAGTTGCTCGGCTCCAAAAAAGAAGATATTCCCGTTGCCGCTAAAGTAGTTTATGCCGATAATAGCTAAGATTATTGTCAAATATCCGATAGCTCCGGCTTTCGCGTCTTTTTGAAGTTCATCACGTTTAAATATCATGATCAATGCGAAAAGAAGCGTTAGGAAACCGGCGCTTCCCCACAGGAAAACATCTTTGGTCAGCCAGAAATTATGGGGATTGTTTCCTAAATAAGTGTACACTACGGCGATGGTCATTACCACTACAAAAACCAAAACACTGTGAATTACCCAGCGTTCTATTTGCCAGGCTTTTAAACTTTTATCGGATAGTTGACGGAATGGATCGCCGGCGGTTTCTGCCAGGCCGCCACAGCCGCAAACCCACGAACAGTACCAGCGCTTTCCGAATTTATAGGTTAAGATAGGGGTGATAATGAATATGGAAACTATTCCGAAAATTAGCATCAAAAAACCAACATTCCCGGCAGAAAGAAAAGTATCTATTCGGTAACCGGCGAACAGATCGTAATTAAGCGGCCAGATATTTTTAAGATCGTAATAAGGCTGATTTAGCCGAATAAGAATTTCAGGAATAATAAATGCAAAGCTCAGCTGGAAAAACATTACCGAACAGGTGCGAATTAATTCATAGCGGTTATTGCGATATTTCAGCATAAATTTTATTCCGAAGGAAATTATCGCAACCGTATAAAGCGTACCATACATGAACCACTGGCTGGCAGGTCCGCCATTAAGGAAGTTACTTAAAGGATCGAAAAGAGCCACAACTCCTGTATTTGGTCCATTTGGATTAAGGCCAAGATATTGCGGCCACCAATAAATTACTATATAAAATAAAGTGAGGGCAATTCCCAGTACCCAGGCCCAGAAGCCGCGGGAGGAGAGAGATTTAAAAAACACCCCGTCATTTTTAATCCCCGGCTGCGAATTTAAATAGGCATCTGCAGAAAACATAATTGTTCCTAGAACAATCAGACCTAAAGAAAGGCTAAGAAATAGAGTTTTATGGGGAAAATTCACGTTAGCAAAGGCCAGCAATAAAATGAAGAGACCTGCTAATCCCAGTGCGCTGGCAAATTTTTGAAGCCCCGAGATGGAACGTGGAGCATCGCCGGTAAGGGACATATTATGTTCTATTTTACTCATACTACCAGACTGCCTTTGAAACTGTTGAAAATCGCTTTTTCATGGCGTTTATAAAATTCGGGATCGAAATTGGCTAGTTGTAAATTGGCCAAAACATAATCGATCTTCCTGTTTTCATTCAGCCATCGATTCACTACTTCGTGGCGAAGGCGAATTCCGAAAGTATTTATTCCAAGAAAAATATTTGTGTCAGGGTTAAAAGCGACAGTCACAAATTTTTTGTTATCAGAATGGCTCCAGCTTAAATGTTGCTCGTTATTCCCGGCATTGTTAGAAACCCAACCATAGGTTTGATACTCGATATCGAAAAATTTAGCTGAATTGAACCAGTTTCCGGGATTCCACGGGGTTTGTTTTATTGTAAGCGTCTGTGCGAGAGTTTCACCCATCATCCTGCCGGTGTACCAAACTGCTTCTACAGGTTTTCTTTGGCCAATCGGTTCTCGCTGCTGGGCGCAATCGCCAATGGCATACACATCTTCTATATTGGTTTTTAAATAGCGGTTTACTAAAATCCCTTTATCGGTTTCAAGTTCAGAATCTTTCAAAAAGTCAATATTTGGTCGCACTCCGGCACATAATCCTACCAGCTGGCATTCTATTTCCTCTCCGTTTTTAGTTTGAATTGCTCTTACCCGGCCATTTTCATCAGCAAGAATTTTATCAAGTTCTGTTTCCTCGCGAAGATCTACATTATGAGATTTGATATGTGATGAAACTAATTCGGCATCGTGGGCAGGCAATACATTACCCCAAAACCCTTTTTCGCGAATTAAAAAAGTGACGTCAATTTTTCGAGTACGAAGCATTTCTGCCATTTCTACTCCAATTAATCCGCCGCCCACAATCACCGCTTTTTTACAAAATTGAGTGTTTTCTTCCAGCAGTTCCAGATCCTGTTTTGTAACCAGCCCCTGTACTCCTTTTAAATCCTGACCTTCCCAGCCAAATTTGTTAGGTAGTGAGCCTGTGGCAATTACCAGTTTATCATACTTCATAGGTTCCCCCACAGAAAAACGCAACGATTTGTCTTTAAAATCTATTTTTTGGACCCACGCCTTTTTTAATTGGATATCATTTTTAGCCCAGAACCAGTCTTCATAAGGTTTTAAGTGGTGCCATTGCATTTGGCCCATGTAGACATACATCAGGGCGGTTCGGGAAAAAAAGTATTCGGTTTCGCCAGAAATTACGGTTATTTTTTTGTCTGAATTTTTCCGAAGATGTCGTGCAAGAGTAATACCCGAGATTCCGTTGCCAATAATAACAATATGCTCCATATAATTTTCCTATTTTAGGAGACCACTAATTGAACAAGAAGAAATATTTTTGAACATGTACGACAAAAGATGAATTTCAGTTTTTTCAGGATGCTTTCAAACTCTCAAGTTATGAAT
>JBAVQO010000687.1:0-1683 GCA_049694135.1 Gillisia sp.
AAAAAACAAACAACTGCAGAAGTAACAAGTTTTCCTGAGGCAAAATCTGATGTTGAATGGAAAAAGAAGCTAACGCCTGAGCAATACCAAATAATGGTAAAAAAAGGAACGGAACCCGCATTTCATAATTCTTATTATAATAACCATGAAAAAGGGATTTATGTGAGTGCTGCTACAGGAAAGCCGCTTTTTAGCAGTGCAGATAAATTCGATTCAGGCACCGGCTGGCCATCTTTTTCAAAACCTATAGATAGCAGTGCCGTTATTTGGGTAAAAGACAACAGCCTGGGAATGACGAGAGATGAAGTGGTAGAAAAATCAACCGGCCTGCATCTGGGCCACGTATTTCACGATGGGCCTGCACCTACACATTTGCGATATTGCATAAATTCTGCCGCTCTGGAATTCAAAAAGAAGGAATAATATTGCTTAAATAATTATCTGATGAAAAAAATCTTAATCGCCATAGATTATAATCCTGTTTCTGAAAAAGTGGCCAATGAGGGACATGAACTTGCAAAAGCACTGGGCGCCGAGATTTGCCTGTTGCATGTGGTAACAGACATTCGTTTTTATGGCACCGAATATCCCACTTTTATGGGATATCATGGAGCAGATATCCCTGCAGAATCTAATTTTGATGGAGAAATTGAAAAAGTAGCCCGGAATTTTCTGAAAACCGCAGCAGAACATTTAGAGGATCCTGAAGTTAAAACCCGTTTAGAAGAAGGAGATACTGCCCAGTGCATCTTAAATTATGCCCGTGAATGGAATGCAGATATGATTGTTATGGGAACCCACAGCCATAGCGCTCTTGAAAAACTCATGATGGGCGATGTGGCAGCAAAAGTGATTCGAAAGACCAAAATTCCGGTGTTTCTGGTTCCGGTTAAGAAATAAGAATCCGGCTTCAGAAATTTTTATGAAGCCGGAAAATTTTATTAAGAATAAGTTTTCAGATCTTCAAGAGATTTTACCGAATTAATAGTTTCTTCTATCGCGGTTTTTTGTTTTTTCAGAATTTCTGAAATTTCAATGGGAAACTTGAATTTCGAAAGTTTTGCCTGGTATTCTTTTAAGCTTGCTTTTTCTCCGCGAATCACTTCTTTTAGAACCGCTTCATCTTTATGTCCGAAAATGGAAGATTTAAAATCAATCCAGGTACGATGAAAATCGCCGGCAGTAGAGCCGTTGTCTTCTGGATGTGCGTTTAAATTCCGTATCACCCGATCCAGTTCTGTAGCAAAATGATTTCTTAAAACAGCCTGTTTTTTTAAGAATTGCCTTAAATGACCTTCTTTGGTATCCTCGAATGCTTTTTTGAAACCTCGTTCGGCATCATAATTTTTTTTCAATAATTCCTGTAAGTTGTGCACCAGGTGCTTGTGGCTTTCTTCGTGCACTTCTTCTCTGGTAGTTTTCATATGTTAAAAATTTAATGTTCCATAAAGTTACGGACATTTTAATTTTTTTCCTTTTAAATGGGACGAAAATTAAAATAATCTTCAAAGTAAAGTTTGCTTTACAAAAAAATAAATATATTTGTCATTATAAATACAAATATCATAAACTATGGATACCAAGAAATTTTGTGAAAATGAACGAAAAGGGATTAAAAGGCTGGAAGCGGTAAAACTTCCCCATTCCTGGAAAAAAATAGGAGTAATACTATTCATTCTTACT
>JBAVQO010000688.1:0-3344 GCA_049694135.1 Gillisia sp.
AGTGTATCCAGAGTGATGAGAATTCCTGTGAGCTCGGTGTTTCTATTGCCGGTTAACAGCCCTACATTATCAAAATCTTCAGCATAACTCAAAGGGGCAAAATCCTCCAAATGCTTTATTACTTCAGCAATTAACATAATGTATATTTTTATTCAAATATAAATATTATACTTTCGTTCTAATGAATATCCTTCGAAAAATCCTTTTCCCATTTTCTCTTATTTACGGATTAATCGTACTGGTAAGAAACTTTCTTTTTGATACCCAGGTTATTAAATCGGCACAGTTTCAGATTCCGGTTATTTGTGTGGGAAATCTCAGCGTAGGCGGAACGGGAAAGACACCGATGATCGAATATCTGTTGACCCTGCTCTTGCCCAATCATAAAACTGCGACCTTGAGCAGGGGATATGGCCGAAAAAGTAAAGGTTACAGAGTTTTGCAGGAAAACGACCACGCCGGGGAAGTAGGAGATGAGCCTCTTCAGTTTAAAACCAAGTTTCCTGAAGCTATCGTGGCAGTAGATGAGCAGAGGAAAAGAGGGATTTCCAGCTTAATAGCGACCTTTAACCCGGAGGTAATTTTACTGGACGATGCTTTCCAGCACAGAAAGGTGAAAGCGGGGTTAAATATTTTGCTTACTACCTACGATAAACTATATAAAAATGATTTTTTGTTGCCTACAGGCGATCTAAGGGAACCGGTTATGGGTGCCCAAAGAGCCTCGATTGTAGTAGTAACTAAATGTTCGAAAAACATTACTTTAAAAGAGCGACAAAGAATAAAAAAGAAGCTTCAATTAAAGCCTTCTCAAAAAATCTTTTTCAGCTGGATAGATTATAGCAGGCATGTTCATTCTTTATCAGAAAGTTTTCTGATCAACACCTGGACAGATCAAAAAATAACGCTTATTACCGGCATTGCCAATCCTTCTTCTTTGCTGAAGTATCTTGAGAGTTTACAGATAGATTACGTTCATTATAACTTTCCGGACCATCATATCTTCACAGAACAGGAGTTAAAACAGTTTACTTCTGCAGAAAAGATATTGACTACCGAGAAGGATTTTATGAGGTTAAAAGAGAGAATTCCACAGGGAAACCTGTATTATCTTCCTATAAAAATGAAGTTTATTGAGAACGCGACCGAATTCGATAAACTGATAGATGGTTATATACATAAAGCAAAATGAGGTGCGAAAGCACCTCATTTATTTTGGCTAATTCAAACTATATAAGTTGCTATATAATTCTACTGCCATAATATGTTCAAACTATGTGCCAAAGAGCTAGGCATTTACTTTTCGGGCAGCCAGATGGGAATTGATTTTAAAGAAAAATTCCTCGGTTTTGTAGGGTTTTGGAATAATATCGGTAAATCCGTTCAGGTAGAACTCATCGAGATTTTCATCCAAAGTAACTGCGGTTAAGGCTACAATGGGGATATTTTCATCAAATTTCCTGATCTCAATGGTGGCTTCAATTCCACTTATTCCCGGCATATGAATATCCATTAAAATAAGATCGAAATAATTATTTTTAGCTTTTTCAACAGCAATAGTACCATTATCGGCAACATCACAAACTACCTTATGTTTTTCGAGAATTTTACGGGTGATCATTTGGTTGATCTTATTGTCTTCAACGATCAGGATCTTTTTATTGTGCATTAAATCGTTGGTGAGTGGAATATCTTCCTCATTTGACTTGGCGACCGGTTGAGCCGTGTCGAATGCTTCAAATTTAAGATCGAAGCTAAAAACGGAACCTTTCCCAAGTTCGCTTTCCAAATGAATTTCACTGTTCATGAGATTCAGCAGGTTTTTTACTATAGACAAACCTAAACCGGTACCACCAAATTTCCGGTTAATCTGAAGAGAACCCTGTGTGAAATTATCAAAAATAGCGGATTGTTTCTCTTTGGTAATACCTTCGCCGTTATCTTTTATTTCGAAATGAAGAAACACCTGTTGGCCTACCTGATTTACTCTTTTTACCGAAATCCAGATGTCACCATTCTCTGTGAATTTGATGGAATTTCCTATAAGATTGATCAATATCTGGGATATTTTTAAGGGATCTCCTTTTAATTTCTTCGGAATATCGGGATCAAAATCGAAATGAAGTACTGTGTTCCTGTCATCGGCAGAATTCTTAAGAGCCACCAACACATCGCTAATCCTTTTTTGTAGATTAAAAGAAGTATCCAGAACTTCTACTTTCTTGGCTTCTAACTTGTTAAGATCCAGAATGTTATTAATAAGAGATAACAGATATTCCCCCGAGAATTTGAGTGAATTGAGATGCTCTTTCTGATTTTCGGTGGGACTTTCCTCCAACAAAAGGTGGGTTAGACCTGTAACCGCGTACAACGGAGTCCTTAGTTCGTGAGTAATGGTAGATAGAAACTGCGCTTTGGCCATAGAAGCTTTTTCGGCATTTTCTTTCGCTATTGTTAGTTCATCGTTCTTTTTTTGTAATAAATCATTTGCTCTTGCCCGTAAATTGTTGTTTTTGTAAAGCGATAAGGTTAAAAGCGATAGAATGGTAATGAGAGCTACGCTCAAAATGGTTGTCAACTTGTTAATCTTAAGCGAACGCTGCTGTTCTTCGTTTTGAGCTGTCAGCTCCTTGAGATTAGCCCGCATGGCATCTGCACCATAACGAGCATTTGCTTCTACGGCAAGCGCTTCCTTGTTCATCGCGAAAATAGAATCGCGCACATGGTTGCTGCTTTTTAAATAGGAAAGAGCCTGTGCAGTTTGATGTTGCTGGTCGTAAATTTGGCTCAACAAGGCATTGGAGTACATGATCATTCCGCCCAGGTCATTCTCTTTGGCGATTTTAAGAGATTCCAGTGCTTCTTGCTTGGCAAAATTGAGCTTATCTTCGCCCATGTAAGCTCTGGCAGTATAGTAATGTAGCCTGCTTCTTTCGTAAGAATTAGTGCTGTTTTTAAGATATACCCTGGCATTGTTAAGCTGGCTCAGCGCCGTTTTTCTGCTCTCGGGAGTGGATTTTGAATTTATGGTTATTATTGCTCTGTTAAGCTCTATAATTCCAAGATTTTCATCATTGCCTTCTTTGGTATAGTATTCTTTGGCAAGATTCAAATATTTTATTGCGGAAGGAAATTCGCTGTTTGCATTCAATACTTTCGAATACATTAAATAACTATAAGCAAGGCCCGAGTCGTCGTTTATTTCTCTTTGAATGGCAATGGCGGGTTCGAGTTCATTTTTAGCCCGTTCAAAATCATGGCGGATATAGTAAAGCTGGGCCAGAATGCTGTGAGAGAGGGCTATCGCTTTTTGGTCGTTTATTTCTTTAGCCATATCCAACGCC
>JBAVQO010000689.1:0-2021 GCA_049694135.1 Gillisia sp.
ACATAAGGCTTCCCGACCACCAGTCTCGTAGGATCGAATTCTTTGTTTACTTCCTGGGTTACTTCATAAACCTTACTGCTGCTTACTCCCTGTTTATCCATAATCAATCCAAAAGTGTCTCCGGACCTGATCGTGTCCCGAACCACCTCGTAATCATCTAACACAAAACCGTATTCTTCCCGTACCGGCTTTTTTTCTACCACTTTTACTTCACTAACATCTTTCTCCGGAACATCTTTATTACACGCAGTTATCGCTAATAATAGAAATGGTATAAAGCTTAATCTTTTCAATGTTTACAACTATTTTTCTTTATTATACAAATTTGTTACCCATTCTTTTCCCCAATTCTCCTTTTCTTCCGAATTCCACAAATTAGGAAAAAAACTTATTTTCTGAAATCCGGGAGGAAGGAATTCTTTCCAATTGGTGCCGCCGGTGGCCGCAAGTGTTTTATGGTCTTTGTTCAAATATCTTTGTGCCGCCCCCATATGCATAAGCAGCCAGTTGATATTGATATTTACATCAAAAGTTCTCAACGCCTCAATTAAAGATTTATTCTCTTTATCTTCTTTTTCTAGCTGAAGGTATTTATGATAAATGGTGTTCTCCTTTACCTCGTGAGCTAACCTTAAGAATCGTGGTGTATACCGCAGTTCGAACTGTTTTAAGGTAAGTGTCTTTTCACCCGTAGACAGATCTATCCCGCCCTTTTTCCAGTAAATATGTTCATACAATTCTTCCAAAGACGTTTCTGAAGAAAATTTTTCGCGCGCTTGTACCGGGAGCAGGTGCTCTAAAGGAGTAGCGTATATTTCAATCATTCTAAATCCTGCCGACTGGAAGCCGCTCGCAGGCAGTAACGCCATTCTGAATTTCAGAAATTGTTCCCGCTCCATTCCTTTTATCATTACATCAAAAGAATTGATGAGGATACGAACATAGCGGTTAATCCTGTTTATTTTCTCTGTAAAAATTGAAGCGGTTAATTCAGAAGATTCAATCAATTGCTTTTGCTCATGAAGAATAAGCTTAAAATACAATTCGGTAATCTGATGATAAGTGATGAAAATTTCTTCGTCTGGAAAATGCGTTTTTGGAACCTGAAGACTTAATAAGGAATCCAATTGAATATAATCCCAATAAGTAAGGTAGCGATCATATAAAAGGCCATCGAGATAAGAACCCATATCCTGCCCTGAATTCTTGAATTTCTCTTCCAGCAGAAGTATTCTTTTGGCAATCTCAGGTTTAATTTCTTCCATGAACTATTCCATAATAATTTGAAAAGGATGCAACAGGCCTTTAAATTCATCTAAATCTGCATCCAGTGATCCCACCGCAAGATCGGCTTCTATTTTAAGCGGCATTTTATTTTTGTCGTCACTCACCCAGAAGGTAAGGCTTTCCTTTTCTTTAAAGACCCTTCCGGCCATGACATAAGGCCTGAATTTCAAAGAGGCAATTTTACCAAATTTTGTCTTTAAAACCTCCCTTCCTAGAAACTTTAACTTGAAGTCGTGATTTTCTTTATCAAAAAACATGTTTAACCTATATTCCTGTCCCGGAACCAGGGCTTTATCGTTAAGATCGTTTCTTATATAGTAAAAGGCCGAAAGCAGATCCTGGACATCTTCGGCAGTAGAGAAGGTGGAATTTTCGTTGTGCTTGTAATCGGTAACGTGGGCTTTATGCAGTTCCTGATCAAAATCGATACTAAGATTTTTGGTATAACCTCCTTCGTCGATCTGCCTGATAAACCGATAGGGTTTAGTGGTTCTTTTATCAACGAAGGTTTCGTAGTTATCGTTTATTTTGAAGAATAAATGAAGCAGGCCTGTAGATTTGCCTTTTCCCACAATGTGATAGACCTCTTTGTCGTTCAATGTAGCTTCGCTAACATTCAAAGTGGCATAACTGGCATTGAACGGGCCATAATGGATTTTGAATTTAAACCATTCTCCCTCTCTAAATGCCTGTTGTGGAAACAAATATAACGGAAGCATGCCAAGCAGAAACAC
>JBAVQO010000690.1:0-2102 GCA_049694135.1 Gillisia sp.
GGAGGTTCTTATCATTAATGTTCTAAGAAAACCGGACTGTTCCCGCGGATTAAAAAATGCCATCTCGTTTTTGGTAGCGAAGGCTTTTATAAAATTCCGGATCGCATTGCTTGGATCTTCCTGAAGAAAACATTCTTTTATGTCCAGAATTTTATCCCACATTCCGGGAATATGAAATCCAAGGGCATTTTTGTTTTCGAATTCGGTATCGCTCTGAATTTCCTGAAGCGTTAACCATCGGCTGTCGCTAAAAGAAAATTCCATTTTATTTCGGTAAAAATAAATGTTCTCGCTTCCTGAAATAGGTGTTATTTCCGGAAGTTCGATTTTGCCGATTCTTTTCAGGTTATTTTCTACTTCCTGTTGCTTGTAAAACAGCTGATGTTCGTAACCCATAAACTGCCATTTGCAACCGCCACAGGTACCAAAATGAGGGCAAACAGGCTCCACTCTTTTATCTGAAAATTTGTGGATATTCACAGCTGTACCTTCATAAAAAGATTTCTTTTTACGGGTGGTCTGTATATCGGCAATATCGCCGGGAACTGCATTTTTAATAAAAATCACTTTACCGTCGGGTGCCTTTGCAATACTTTTTCCTTTTGCGCCCGCACCCGTGATTTCGAGATTCTCGAACAAACGGTTTTTCTTCTTTCTTGCCATAGCGCAAAAATAGGATATTTGTTAAGATTTAGTAAACCACAGATTATAAATTTCAGATAACATTTAGTAATTTGCAACAATTGTATTTTCGGATGATTTCTCTCCCGAATTTCTTTTTTTAGAAAGGAATGTAAAGAAGGAATTGTAAGTAATTAATTTTTAAAGATTAAAAATGCAAGTAGAAAAAATTAACTCTTCCGAACAGGCTATTGAAATTGAAGAAAAACATGGGGCACATAACTACCATCCGCTGCCTGTAGTGTTAAGCAAAGGACAAGGAGTTCATGTGTGGGATGTGGAAGGAAAGAAATATTACGATTTTCTTTCGGCTTATTCAGCAGTAAACCAGGGCCATTGTCATCCAAAAATTGTAAAAGCTATGAGCGATCAAGCTTCTACATTGGCGTTGACTTCCAGGGCCTTTCACAACGATGTGTTGGGACCTTATGAAAAGTACGCGACCGAATATTTCATGTTCGATAAATTGCTCCCCATGAATACCGGGGCAGAGGCAGTAGAAACCGCTATTAAAATCGCACGGAAGTGGGCTTACGAAAAAAAGGGAGTTCATGAAAAAGAAGCGCAGATAATCGTGTGCGAGAATAATTTCCACGGAAGAACTACCACCGTTATTTCATTTTCTAACGACGAAAATGCGCGTAAGAACTTTGGACCGTACACGCCTGGTTTTATTAAGATAGGGTACGACGATGTTGAAGAACTTGAAATAGCACTGAAAAATAACACCAACATCGCGGGTTTCCTTGTAGAACCTATTCAGGGAGAGGCCGGGGTTTATACTCCTTCCGATGATTTTCTGAAAAAAGCGAAGGCGCTGTGCGAGGAACATAACGTTCTTTTTATGGCCGATGAAATCCAGACGGGGATTGCACGTACAGGTGCTCTCTTAGCTGTTTGTGGAAATTGTACCTGCGAAAATCATTGTGAGCGTCAGGAAACTTATGTGCGGCCGGATATTCTGATATTGGGAAAAGCTTTATCTGGCGGGAACTATCCTGTTTCTGCAGTGCTAGCCGATAATGAAATCATGAATGTCATTCAGCCGGGACAACACGGTTCTACTTTCGGAGGAAATCCTGTGGCTGCAGCCACTGCTATTGCTGCGCTCGAAGTGGTAAAAGATGAAAATCTTATTCAGAATGCCCGGAAACTTGGAAAAATCTTCAGAGAAGAAATGAACAAGTATATCGAAAACAGCAATCTCGTAAAATTAATTCGTGGTCGCGGTCTTTTAAATGCTATTGTAATCAACGATTCTGAAGACAGTTCTACGGCCTGGGATATTTGCGTTGCACTTATGAAGAATGGTCTTCTTGCAAAACCCACCCATGGAAATATTATTCGGTTCGCTCCCCCTTTGGTCATGACCGAAGAGGAACTTAAGGACTGTGTAAACATTATTATAAAGACCTTAAAGG
>JBAVQO010000691.1:0-2389 GCA_049694135.1 Gillisia sp.
TCTTTAAGATCCTTGACGATATTCCCGAATATCATGTAGAAACCGTTCGCGTTCGCCTGGAACCCATCGTAAAGATGCTGGAAAAGCCGTGCAGGTATAACCGGTTCAAGTTCCAGGAACAATTTCAAGAGAATTAACAATCAAAATTTATAATTATGACTTTATCATTTTCGCAGAAATGGCCCAGGAAAAACAGATGGGTTCAGTTTTCAAATAAAAACACTCTTTTCCCCTTCAAGATTTTGAAAACAATAGAGAAGCAATATGCTGGGGAAATGTACGTCTTCAAAATGAGATCTTTTTTTAGTTATGATAGATTTGAAGGCTACTCTAAAACCGTAATGCAGGAGGTAAAGCCCAAGCTTCACACCATCCGGCAGGATAAAAAAAATAGGTGGAAAGCCGGTACCGATATTCATTTTGTAATAAATAACAGATCCAAGGACCGGTACCAGTTCGCGCCTATTATAAAATGCGTGAGCACTCAGCGAATTGCAATTATCAATACAGGAAAGCATCCGCACGGCGATTATCACAAGTGCATGGAAGTTCTTGTTGAACAGGATTCAGAGAACACACGCTTCGGATCGTGTCACTTCGATAAGGATGGAGATATAATATATTGTTCTGAATGGGTGGAAGATCTGGCAATTAATGATGGTTTTGAATCGGTGAAAGATTTTTTCTCCTGGTTCAGAACTGATTTTCACGGAAAAATAATTCACTGGACAGATCTAAAGTATTAGAAGATGGAAGCAAATCAATTTTATATACTGGTAAAAAGGATGCGGGAAGCTCAGAAAGAGTATTTCCGCACCAGGACCAAAGACGCCCTGCAGTTTTCCAAGAAACTGGAAGGCCAGGTGGATAGCACTTTAAAAGATATTCAAATGCCTAAACTGTTTTGAGATGGGGAAGAAAGTAAAAGGAATGAAGTTGGCCAGAACCAACGAGAAAGAGATAAACAGCTTGCTTAGAATTCTGACCGAACTGGAGGATCTGTATAAATATGACCTGAAAAATATGCATTTTGAGAATGTGGATTTTTCAGAATATGAGATCCTGAAAAACTTAAGGAGAGATAATACTGAAGATTTTCTGGATGATTTGATCCAGCACCTTGCAGGGATCCATTTCCAGAGGATCCTATGGAACTGTGATACTATGCTTCGGAATTGTTCAGATCCCGATTTGAGTTATCTGGACTTCAGTCCGGAAATCAAAAAAGGTCTTTCTGTTTTGGAAGCTTTAAAAGATCAGAAAGAATTGGAAGATCTGTTTGCCAAGAATGCAGATGTATATGCAGGGGAAATAGATCAGCAGGTAATGAGTTTCCAAAATTTCAAAGACCTGATAGAAAAACTGTTGAATTCAAAAGAAGAAACAGATGCCCAGGATCAATAAACAATTCACCTTAGATGTTAGTCCGGAACGATTCCTGGACGCCTGTTCTGCCGATGAGCTTATTGAAGTAGAGATCCTGCTGAGCTCGCCGAGATATCAAAACGCAATGAACCTTCATAGAAACCAAACTTCACTTAAACTAGATCATTAAAAAATGCCTGAATACAGATTTACCTATAAGAAGAACGGCAAAACCAGGAACAACATTCTGGTGGAAGCCAGGAGCCGAGAAGATGCCATCGCATCTTTTGAAAGCGATTACCCCGAATTAAAGTGGTACCAGACAACCAGTACAAATGGCACAGCTCAACCTGCGTAAGATACAGCTAGATCTTCCCGAGAATGGCTATTCCCGGGAAGAATTTACCGAATGGCTAAAATTCAATTTCGGCCTGGTACCGCAACTGGATCCCGCCAATCCCCTGGCAGGAAAAAAACTAAAAGATGTAATCAGCTGCCTGGGCAGCGCCGACCTGGATGGCAGATCGGTTTATAGTAAAAAATAATAATATGTATAAAAATATAAATAGTAGGTTAAGAATATCTACGAGAAGGAATAAGACGGAAAGCAATTACTTATCCAATTTTATTGAATGGTGCGAGGGCTTCCAGGGAGCAGATATAGCTACAGTAATTGAAAAACTAAAGATCCATCGTAACATAAATAAATTTCAATTCTCCTTCAGAAATTCATCAAAATGGGTAAGCGGTTCAATAGCTTCGATTTCAATGGATATATCCAATAAAGCTTTTAAAATACCGGTCGTGTCATTTTATGAGGATTATGAACCGGGAGAATTAAGCAAAGAGGAATCAGAAGTATATATTAAAAAATTGGAAAACCAAATTAATAATGAATCCCCCAAACTGCCCTAACGTACTTATTAAATATAAAATTAATTATGGAAAAGAAAATTTTAGATGCTACCTGTGGGAGTAGAATGATGTGGTTTGACAAAGAAAACGAACACACTATTTATGCCGA
>JBAVQO010000692.1:0-6994 GCA_049694135.1 Gillisia sp.
CATCTGCGGTTCCTGTTAATCGTAAGGTCCCTCCCGTTACTATTTTAGATACCAGATTTTCCACATCAATATTGGCGGTTACTTCTGAGCCTTCCTGAACATTAAATTGAAGAATAGGTTGCTTTAACTGGCCTGTAATTTCAATCTCAGAATTTTGTCGCGCCTCCAGTTCCTGAAATTGTTTATAATACAAGATAATTTTGGTGTCATCTTCTTTCCACAGATGCCTGACGTTTATTGATATTTCCAGCTCACCGTTTTTTTCGGAGATTTTTACCTTTTTTCTATTGGTTCCTGAGATTACGGCCTTGTTAAAATCGGCTGCAGTAAGTGTCACCCGTAAGCCTTCCGAAACTTTTATTCTGCTAAAGTTTCCCAAATCCATTTTTATTTCCTGTGCCTTTCCCGTTAAACCCATAACAATAAAGGCAGCTAAAATCCACTTTTTCATCCTTAACCTTAATTAATTCCTACTTCGGATGTTTTCCTAAAAGAGTAAAATCCAAATGACGTTTAACTAGGTCGGCATTTTTTACCTTAACATACACTTCGTCTCCTAATTGGTACATCTTTTTGGTCTTTCTGCCAATAATAGCGTATTGTTCTTCATCGAATTCATAGTGATCATCGCTTATATCGCGCAATCTCACCATACCTTCACATTTATTTTGAATAATTTCAACATAGATTCCCCATTCTGTCACACCCGAAATTACTCCCAGAAAATCCTGATCCTGATGATCTATCATGAATTTTACCTGCATGTATTTTATTGAATCTCTTTCGGCACTGGTGGCCAGGTTCTCCATTTCGCTGCTATGCATACATTTTACCTCGTATTCATCTTCATTTGCGGAAGGTTTTCCATCTAAATATCGTTGCAGCAATCTATGTGTCATCACATCTGGATATCGCCGTATAGGAGAGGTAAAATGAGAATAGTAATCGAAAGCAAGTCCATAATGCCCAATATTTTCGGTGCTGTAATAAGCCTTACTCATCGTTCTGATGGTGAGCGTATCTACCAGATTCTGTTCTTTAGTCCCCTGAACATCGCTAAGTAACCCATTTAAAGAAGAACTGATGGATTGCCGATCTTTTAAATTGATTTTATACCCAAATTTAGAGATGACGGTTTGTAAAGATGCGAGTTTAGAATCGTCTGGCTCATCGTGACATCGATATACAAAAGTCTTCTTTGGTGTCTGTTTTCCAATAAATTCCGCCACTTTTCGGTTTGCCAGCAACATGAATTCCTCAATCAATTTATTGGCTTCCTGAGAGGTTTTAAAAAAAACTCCAATCGGTTCATTATCCTTATCGAGTTCGAATTTCACCTCCACTTTATCAAAAGAAATGGCACCGTCCTTCATTCGTCGCGCCCGCATCTTTTTAGCCATTTCATTTAAGATGGTAACAGCTTCTACAAGCGGATTTTCGACAGAATATTCCCCTTCTCTTATAGATATTTCTTCAGGGATTTTTCCTTTTCCGGTTTCTATAATATGTTGTGCTTCTTCATAAGCAAATCGCTCATCAGAAAGAATGACCGTTCTTCCGAACCATTCTTTTTTGACTTCTCCTTTTTTATTGAGCTCAAAAATGGCAGAAAAAGTATATTTTTCTTCTCCCGGTCTTAGAGAACAGGCATTATTGGAGAGAATCTCAGGAAGCATGGGTACCACCCTATCCACCAGATAAATAGAGGTAGCCCGGTCGTAGGCTTCCTCATCAAGAATGGTATCGGGTTGCAGGTAATGCGATACATCGGCAATGTGGATTCCCACTTCGAAATTACCGTTTTCCAGCGGCTTAAAGCTTAAAGCATCATCAAAGTCCTTTGCATCTTTCGGATCTATGGTAAAGGTTAGTGTTTCCCGGAGATCTCTTCTAGTTTTTACTTCGTTTTCCTGGATGGAAGTATCTATCTGGTTTGCAAATTCCTCTACTTCCTGCGGAAATTCATGTGGAAGTCCATATTGGGCGAGGATGGAATGAATTTCTGTTTGATGTTCACCCGGCTTCCCGAGTACCTCTTTTACGCTTCCAAAAGGTGAATCGGCCTTTTCTGGCCATTCTTCGAGCGTCACCACAACTTTATCTCCATCATGGGCATCTTTTATTTTGTTTTTCTGAACAAAAATATCGGTGTACATTTTAGGATCCTGAATTACCACAAATCCAAAATTCTTCTGAAGTTGCAAAACTCCAACAAATTCGGTCCTTTTTCTTTTGATGATTTTGACTACTTCCCCTTCAGATTTCCTCTTTCTTCTGCGGTTATAGATATAAATTTCAACTTCATCTCCATTAAGAGCCTTGTTTAAAGAATTTTCAGGAATAAAAACATCATCATCCAATCCTTCCACCATAACGTAGCCGAAACCTTTGGTGGTCATATCTAAAATACCCGTGTAGTAATTATTATTATTTCCGGAGATTTGAAATTTTCCTCGCTCTTCTTCTTTTATCTCATTTTTGGCGGCGAGTTGTGCCAGTTTTCTTATAATCTTGTTTCGGGACGTAGGATCGTCCACACCCATTTTTGCTGCTATCTGCTTGTAATTATAGGAGTTCCCGGGATCCTTTCGAAGTATATCTATTATCTTTTTGGTGATGTCTCCCAGTTCGTTTTTTGTATTCTTATTATTTTTTTTTCTGCTCATAGTACTAAATAAGGGGTAAAATTACTGTTTAAAAGCGAGTTTCAATAACATTCAAAATAAAGTTTTGTTAAGCGGGCGTAAAGATTTTTGATTATATCAAAAAACTCCGGAATTGATTAACAGAGAGTTAAGAAAATAATATTTATTAAATTTTGTCACATATCTTAAAATAATCTTAATTTTGCTTTAACATCTCTTCTTTTTATTTAAAGGATATTTGTAAGGTATTAAAACAAAATACTATGATGAAATCAGCTAAAATTGTTGTTCTATTTTACTTGATTTTCGTGCTTGGAATTCTTGGAGTTGCTGCTCTGGTTAATAAGACTTTAAACAAAAAATCGCAGATCGAAATTTCTCTTCCCCCGTCAAATCTGCAATCAGATTTTTATTCTTATACCCTATAAATTAAGTATCTTTCGTAGTAATTTTTAAACTGATGGAAGACTATCTTACGCTGGCGGTATTTACGTATCCTCACGAAACGCTAATTGTGCGAAACCTCCTGGAATCAGAGGGGATAAGATACGTGTTCCTGAACGAGACCATGGTCTCTATTTTTCCTTTTTACTCCAACGCACTGGGAGGAATAAAATTGAAGGTTCATCCGGACGACTTTAAAACAGCCAGGACCATATTAGAAAAATTAGATCCTTCAGATTCCCACCTCAAAATCGTTTAGGTTATCAACAGTTATTATATAATTATCTTTTTTTCTTTTTTAAATAAATTAAAACTGATGATCATGATTGTGTGTTAATTTGTACAATAAAATTTAGACTAAAAATTTGCAAAATTCGATACGAACTTTTGGTGCCGTGGTTGTTAACAAAACTATAATTTCTAATCTATTGGTTTTTACCGGATTTTAGCATTTACTTAACAATAGTTAATAATGATATGTTAATACCAGTTCTTAATATTTAGTCCTTTTTTACCTGTTCACAATTCGTTTTTAAAAGAGGATAACTTGTCTACAAAAAGATGACTTATATTTAGGTTAAAAGAAAAATTTGTCGCTATTGATAATATATCTGAATTAACAAAATCTGATTGTTATTTTTCAACTTGATATTATTCACAATCTGGACGGGATTATAATTTATTGATAATCAGTTCTATATATTTACTAATTAACAATGAATAAAATTTCGGTTAACAAGCCTTTTTTTACCTTTGTAGAACTCTAATACTCAAAACCATGACCATAGCAATTGGAAACGATCACGCCGGTACTGCTTATAAAAAAGCAATCGTAAAATATCTTGAATCAAAAGATATAAAAGTGGTGAATTACGGAACGGATTCTGAAGAAAGCGTAGATTATCCAGATTTTGTACATCCGGTAGCCCAGGATGTGGAAGATAAAAATGCGGACTGGGGCATTATTATCTGCGGGAGCGGAAACGGGGCATCTATGACCGCAAATAAACACCAGGGAATTCGTGCGGCACTTTGCTGGACCAACGAAATTGCCGTGCTGGCCAGGCAGCACAACGACGCCAATATATTGAGTGTTCCGGCGCGATTTGTATCAGAAAATCAGGCACTGGATATGGTGAAAACTTTTCTTACCACAGATTTTGAAGGTGGCAGGCATCAAAATCGGGTTAAAAAGATTGCTTTACACAATTAAGAAATAAATCTTTTGGAAATTATTACTAAAACTTTTTCTGAGCTAGCACTTCAGCAATTATATGAAATATTGCGATTGAGAGCTGAAGTGTTTGTGGTCGAACAAAATTGTGTTTACCAGGACGTAGACGATAAGGACCAGAAAGCACTTCATATTCTAGGATATAAAAATTCTGAACTAGTTGCATACACGCGCTGTTTTAAACCGGGAATTTATTTTGAAGAAGCCGCTATAGGAAGGGTTTTGGTAAAAGAAAACGAAAGGAAATACGGTTATGGACACGAAATTTTAAAAGCATCTATCTCTGAAATAGAAAAACGGTACGGTACGAAAAAAATAAAATTATCGGCACAGCAGTACCTGCTCAAATTTTATGAATCCCATCAATTTAAAGCAGTAGGAGAAGGATACCTCGAAGATGGAATCCCTCATATTGCCATGCTCCGAAATTAATTGTTCAGCAGTTTTTTGTACTGCTGTGGATCGTTTAACACTTTTTCGGCCGCAAGAATTTCGGGATTGTTAAGTACGTAATGTTTGTACAATCCGGCCTGGTAAAAATATCTTCTTATAATCTCATCGGTTAATAAACTTGCGATCTCTGGTTTTTTATCGTCCAGCTCCAATTTTTTTTCCTTCTGAAGATCGGCAAGAATCATCTTATACTTGTTGATGGTGGCAGGATCAAAACCTTCTTTTTTAGCCGTTTCCATGGCTTTCTTCAGATCTGATTCGGTTCGGGTTTCATAGTTAAAATTAGTTGTTTCCAGAAAGTTTTTAAAATCGTTATAATCAGAATCTGTGAGTTTAAAATTCTCGGGACTCTTTAAATCGTGAGAATAATAATATTTAGTTGCAAAGTCGAAGATGGCATCGCTCGCCAGCAGTGCTCTGCTTATAGGATTATATTCCGAAGATTTTAGCTGAATATCGGGTAAAATTCCACCCCCGTCATACACACTTCTTCCATTCCTGGTTTTAAACTCATTATAATCTTCGGTTTTGGTGCGAACAGGATTTCCTTCCGCATCTCGTTCCCTATAATTCAGCGCTTGTATACATCTCCCGCTGGGCGTGTAATATCTGGAAATGGTTAATTTAAGCTGCGTGCCATAAGGCAGTTCCTCGGGACGTTGTACAAGGCCTTTTCCAAAACTTCGGGCCCCTACGATTACGCCACGATCCAGATCCTGGATGGAGCCTGCAACAATTTCACTGGCAGAAGCACTATGCCCATCTACCAGTACTGCCAAAGGAATATGAGTGTTTATGGGTTCTTTAGGTGTATAATAATCTTTATTATATTTTTCTATGGAAGATTTTGTGGAAACGATTAACTGATCTTTATCCAGAAAAATATTGCTCACCAGAATAGCTTCACTCAATAATCCGCCCGGATTTCCGCGCAGATCCAGGATTATTTTAGTAGCTCCCTTGTTCTGCAGCTCCTTTAAAGCATGGGCGGTTTCCTCTGAAGCTTTATCGTTAAATTTTGAAAGTACGATATATCCCACCTGGTTCTCGAGCATTTTATAAAACGGAACTGCGTGCAACTCCACTATTCCGCGGGTTAATGTGGTGGTCTCGGTTTTTCCCTGTCTGACATAAGTAATACCAACTTCGGAATTTGGAGAGCCATTTAAGAGATCTCCTGCATTATCTTTATAATCAGCAACATTTAGGCCTCCTATTTTTATTATTTCGTCTCCGGCTTTTAAACCCGCTTTATCTGCAGGATAGCCCTGGTAAATTTCCATAATAATAAACTTGTCTGCTTTTATTTTAACTGCAGCACCAATTCCCTGATATTCTCCCGTTGCATTTATTCGCGCTTCCTGAACTTCCTGCTCGTTCCAATAATTAGTGTAGGGATCCAAATCTGTAAGCATGGCTTTTATGGCCGTATCCATCAATTCGGCCGGATTGGTTTCATCTACATAATTCATATTAAGCTCTTTAAAGAGCGTAGTAAAAATTTCCAGTTGTTTGGCGATTTCAAAAAAGTCAGATTTAAAAGTAAATGCCGTGGTAGTGATTATGAGAGTCAGTGCCCCAAGAAATATCGCTATACTTCTATATATTTTCTTTTTCATGAGCAGATGCTATTTCTATTAATTTCTTCATAAGAAGAACCATGCTTGCAGTAATTTGAGTGAGATCAGCTTTTTCTCTGCCGATATACACAAACATCAACGCGTATTTTTTAGATAAGTTGTTGGTAACAAGATACTTATTTTTTCGAAAGCCTTCTCTCATCAAACGCTTTAAATAATTTCTGTCTGTGGCTTTTTTGAAGTTTCTTTTTGGGACAGAAACCCCGGTTTTGCAGGTGTCTATTTCCGGATTCGGGATGGGAAGATAAAAAAGTTTTAGAGGAAATCTTTTTATGGTTTTTCCTTCAGTAAAAAGACTGTCGATGAGCGTTTTACTCTTAAGTTTTTCTGAAGAAGGAAATTTCTGGTCCATGGTCAAAATAAAGGGCTAAATTAAAAAAATCCGCTTCGGGAATTCCCAAAACGGATTTTTCTTTTAATTTCAGTAAAAGGTTGTCACAAAACCTATTTTCAGTCTAACAGTTCTCGACTACGCTCGAACAGACCTCCCCAGGTTTCTATTTTTGTTCATCTGAAGAATCTTCTCCATAAACGTTATTATGCGGGTTCACATCTGCCATTAAACCATTTTTATCGAT
>JBAVQO010000693.1:0-10721 GCA_049694135.1 Gillisia sp.
CAACTAAATGAAAGGCGTTTTTTAAATATAAAAATTTTAGTCTATTACTTCCCCGTCTTTATCGTGAAAGTGATATTCCATGTACGTGTAAGCGTCTCTTGGTAAAATTTTTACCCAGCGTTTATGGTCAAAAAACCATTGTGAGCGGGGCGATGGAAAGCCTCTTGTTAAAAAGGCTGCAATAAATGGGTGTGCGCTTAAGGTGATCTTTTTCTTGTTTTTCTTGATCAGCCTTTCAAGGTCGGTTTTTATTTTATCTATCAAGATAATTGGAGCCTCAATCTCTCCGGTTCCGTTAGGGTTATCCTCCCGGGTCTTGATATTGGTTTCCGGCCGTACGCGTTGTCTTGTAATTTGTATGAGTCCAAACTTACTGGGCGGTAAAATTTTGTGTTTCGCCTTGTCATCGCTCATCTCCTTCCGAAGATGGTCAAAAAGGGCTTTTCGGTTTTCGGCCCTGTTCATATCTATAAAGTCTACCACAATAATTCCGCCCATATCGCGAAGTCGCAACTGGCGGGCTATTTCTGTGGCACTTATAAGATTTACTTCCAGGGCAGTGTCTTCCTGGTTTTTGGCTTTGTTGGAACGGTTACCGCTATTCACGTCTATAACGTGCATGGCTTCGGTATGTTCGATAATTAGGTACGCACCTTTGCTCATAGAGACTGTGCGGCCAAAGGAAGTTTTAATTTGCCTTTCTACACCATACTTTTCAAATATGGGAACGTTTGAATTATACAATTTTACTATTGATTCTTTGTTAGGGGCAATTTCTGCCACATAATCTTTTATTTGTGAAAAAAGCGTCTCGTCATCTACGCAAATAGAGGTGAAGCTGTCGTTAAATACATCTCTTAATATAGAGGATGCACGATTTAGTTCTCCTAACACTTTGGAAGGATGAGGTGCTTTATAGAGTTTTTTACACATTGCTGTCCAGCGATCCATTAAATTTTGAAGATCTCTGTCCAATTCTGCTACTTTTTTGCCTTCTGCTACGGTACGTACAATGACACCAAATCCTTTAGGTTTAATGCTTTTTACCAGTCTTTTAAGACGGTCTTTTTCTTCGTTGCTTTCAATTTTTTGAGAAACTGAAACGCGATTAGAAAAAGGAACCAACACAATGTATCGGCCGGGAAGGGAAAGCTCGGAGCTTATCCTGGGGCCTTTTGTGGAAATGGGTTCTTTCATCACTTGTACCAGAAGCGATTGATTCGATTTTAAGACATCAGAAATACTTCCGCCTTTATCGATATCTTTTTCAAAAGTAAAATTCTTTAAAGAATAATCTTTTAGTTTACCTGTGCTTACACGTTTTATGAATTTCAGCAAAGAAGAAACCTGAGGTCCCAGATCGTGATAGTGTAAAAAACCATCTTTGGTGTAACCTACATTTACAAATGCGGCATTGAGGCCGGGAACAGCTTTGCGTATTTTGGCAATAAAAATATCGCCTACGGCAAAGTTACTATCATCTTCTTCCTTGTGTAATTCAATTAGTTTTCCATCTTTTATTAAGGCAAAATCTACGGCAGAAGAACTGGATCTAATTATCAATTCTTTATCCACTTTTTAGATTTTTATCCCATTGTAGTCCTTTCGGAAGCAGGGATGGATTAAACAATAAATTTTTCACAGGGTTTTTAATCCTGAAGAAACCAGATGTTTTACGATTGGTTTCGATTTCAAAGAACGTATTTTACTAAAAAAAGTAGTGAGAGCACTACTTTTTCTTGTGTCGGTTAGCTCTGCTTCGCTTTTTGCGCTTATGAGTAGCTACCTTATGTCTTTTTCTTTTCTTTCCACTTGGCATAGTGTTAGTTTTTTAATTAATAAATCTATTCGTTTAACTCCTAATTGGGGAGAATTACTTTACTTCCACGTTGCTCTTTACACCATCTACAAAAATTCTTGCAGGTTTAAATGCCGGGATATTGTGGGCCGGGATTTTAATGGTGGTATTTTTGGAAATATTTCTTCCGGTTTTTTCGGCTCTTGTTTTAATAACAAAGCTTCCAAAACCTCTTAAATACACATTGTCACCGCTTTCCAAGGAAGTTTTTACTTCCTCCATAAATGTTTCTACAGTAGCTTGAACATCACCTTTTTCCATTCCTAATTTCTCTGAAATCTTGGCTACGATATCTGCTTTAGTCATTTTTTCGAATTGTTTTATTTATAACTGGGGTTCTTAATTTTCGAGGGGGCAAATATAAGAATTAAATCTGCAATATTTCAAACCTAATTCATTAAATAGTAACCAAATAAAGAATTATACTTGCAAAGATACAATGTAACTCATGAGTTTTTCTAAAATACTGATTAATTGGTACTTAAAAAATAAAAGAGAGCTTCCGTGGCGCCAAACCAGCGATCCTTACAGAATTTGGCTCAGCGAAATTATGCTGCAGCAAACCAGAATCAATCAGGGATTACCTTATTATTTGAGATTTACAGATGAATTTCCCACGGTTTTTGATCTGGCTAAAGCGCCACAGCAGCAAGTGCTTAAACTCTGGCAGGGTTTGGGTTATTACAGTCGTGCCAGAAACCTTCACGAAACTGCAAAATATGTGGCACAGGAGTTAGGCGGAACATTTCCCGGCTCTTATAAGGATCTTCTTAAATTAAAAGGAGTTGGTGATTATACGGCCAGTGCCATCGCGTCAATTTCATATAAAGAACCCGTGGCGGTGGTAGATGGAAACGTGTACCGTGTGCTCTCCAGATATTTTAATGTAGCTACAGCCATAAACAGCCCTGCCGGTGTAAAGGAATTTAAAAAACTGGCTACAGAAGTACTGGATTCTGAAAAGCCCGGGATGTATAACCAGGCGATTATGGAATTTGGTGCCCTGCATTGCAAACCTCAAAACCCCATGTGCGATTCCTGTCCACTTTCCGATAGCTGTCTCGCATTAAAACTTCAACTTCAAAATGAATTACCGGTAAAAATAAGGAAGGGAAAGATCAAAAATCGCTTTTTTAATTACCTTGTTTTTCTTACTGAAGAAAATAAAACTTTGCTCGAGCAACGAAGCGGGAAAGGAATTTGGGAAGGCTTGTATCAGTTTCCGCTTATAGAAACTTCGAAACTGATTTCTCCGCAGGAATTTTTAAAAAAGGAGTCCGTACTTAAGTTATTGAACAGCGATAGCGATGAAATTTCGCTGTATAATGAAGACCCGGTGGTTCATAAATTGTCGCATCAGCATATCTACACGCGATTCTGGATCATACAAAAAACAGCTCCTCTTAATAAAGGAATCGATCTCGAAGAGCTAAAGAAATATCCCGTTCCTGTGCTTATAGCCAATTTCCTAAATGATTTTAACCTGACGGATTATTGAATTTCTTCAGAAATTACCTGAATATCTTCTCCTTATAATTTATAAATTTCGATAAGGCTGGCTGAATAATTTTCTTTATTTTTAGGAGAATCTAATGAAATAACAATAATTTCGCAGTTTAAATTTTATAATCATGACAGGAACCCTCAATAAAGTAATGCTCATAGGCCACACTGGAGACGACGTAAAAATGCATTATTTTGAAGGTGGAGGTGCCATTGGAAGATTTCCCCTGGCGACCAACGAAGTGTATACCAATAAATCTACCGGCCAGCGCGTAGAAAATACCGAATGGCATAATATAGTGGTAAGAAATAAAGCCGCCGAAATCTGTGAGAAATACCTTAAAAAAGGCGATAAAGTTTATGTAGAAGGCCGCCTAAAGAGCAGAAAATGGACGGATGATAAAGGAATCGAACGATATTCTGTAGAAATCCAGTGTACAGATTTCACTTTTTTAACTCCTAAAGAAACCGGGACCTCAGGATCTCAAAATGCTCCGCAGCAAAAACAATCACAGTCCCAGCCTGCGAAAAACAATTCGTACTCAAATCAGCCTATTTCTTCTAATGATGAAGAGGAAGACGATTTGCCCTTTTAAGTTTAACTAAAATTAATGACCTTGGATCCAGATCCTCCCAGTATAATTTTATTTTTTCTTTCATTCGATTTTTCAGAAATCTTCGGCATTGCCATGCTAATCTTGCTACTTTTGGGTAGTGCATTGGTATCGGGAGCAGAAGTGGCTTTCTTTTCGCTTACCCCGGCCGATTTTGTTACAGAAAACGGGAAAATAAGTCCTACCCAAAAAATTGTTGCCAAGCTCCTTGAAAAACCTAAGAAATTGCTTGCCACTATCCTGGTGGCTAACAATACCATAAATATTGCCATTGTATTGCTTTTTGATGCCGTTTCAGACCAGATCTTCGGTAATAATTCTTACGTATATTTTGGTATCAATTTCCGGTTTCTTTTTGAAGTGGTTGTGGTAACCTTCCTTATTTTGCTTTTTGGGGAAATTCTTCCGAAGGTTTACGCCAGCCGTAACAACGTCAAGTTCTCCAACTTGATGGCATATCCCATTAATTTTCTGGATACATTGTTCTCACCATTGAGTATTCCTATGCGGGCAGTTACGCTTTTTATACATGAAAGGCTCGGAAAACAAAGAAGTTTTATAAGTATAGATCATCTTTCGCAGGCGTTGGAACTTACGCGGGATGAGGATACCACACAGGAAGAGCAAAAAATCCTGAAAGGAATCGTTTCTTTTGGTAATACCGAGACAAAACAGGTAATGCGACCACGAATGGATATTTTCGCTCTTAACGAAAATCAGTCCTTCAGGGAAATAATTCCCGAAATTATGGAAAATGGCTATTCACGAATCCCCGTCTATAAGGAAAATGTAGATAATGTAACCGGTATTCTGTACGTGAAAGACCTTTTGCCATATCTTGATAAAAAGGATTTTGAATGGACTACACTTTCCCGCGATCCATATTTTATTCCGGAAAATAAAAAGCTCGATGATCTTTTAAATGAATTCAAGACCAAAAAAATTCATCTTGCCATCGTGGTAGACGAATATGGCGGTACTAGCGGGCTCATCTCTCTCGAAGATATTATTGAAGAAATCGTGGGAGATATTAGTGATGAGTTTGATGATGAAGATCTTATTTTTTCGAAACTGGATGAAACCAATTTTATTTTTGAAGGCAAGACTCCACTGAAGGATTTCTATAAAATCGTAAAGATTGAAGATACCGAAGCTTTTGAAGAGCAAAAAGGGGAATCTGAAACCCTTGCCGGTTTTTTACTGGAAATTTCGGGAGGTTTCCCCAAGAAAAATGAAATAATTACGTTCCTTAATTATACGTTTACGGTAGAAATAATTGACGATAAGCGAATAAAACAAATAAAACTGAGTATCCTTCCGGAGTAATTCTTAAACTTCGGAAAAGCTCCCGAGCCAAAAAGCTTCTGCTCTTTTATTTGGAAAAGAGAGAAATCAGGACTAGTGGCCCAAAACCGATTAAAAACTGCAGAAAAGATTGTTCAATGAAAAAATTAATGCTTTTATTCGTCGGAATATTTCTTTTTGCTTCCTGTCAGGATGATGTGTTACCAAAACCCAAAGCCTTTTTGGCGCTAAGGTATCCCAAGGCGGAATATGCTCAGGTGCATTTAAACTGCCCATATACTTTTCAAAAAAATGAAATCGCCCAAATTGAAAACTCCCGGGACCGGGTTCCATGTTGGATTAACTTAAATTACCCGTTGTTGGATGGATCCGTTTTTCTGACTTATCAGCAGGTTCATGGAAACCTGGATTCCCTGCTTACCGATGCTCAAAAATTGCCCTTGGAACATACCATCAAGGCAGATTATATTCAGGGTGATGTATACTCTAATAAAGCTCACAACGTTTACGGGATGTTTTATACCATTGGCGGCGATGCTGCATCGCAGGCTGAGTTTTACGCTACCGATAGCGTGCGGCATTTTATTACCGGTTCGTTGTATTTTAACCATAAACCCAATTTCGACTCTATCTATCCGGCGGCACAATACATTAAAGCAGATATGAAACAACTTATGGAAACCCTGCGTTGGAAAGATTAAAATTGATTGTTATACACCTTCCATTTTAATAACAAAAAAACCGGCCTTTAACAGCCGGTTTTTTCAACATTAATAAATAGTTTTATTCAAAATCACTATCATCCACTCCTTCATTTACTTTAATGGAAGATATGTTGAATTCAATACTTTGAGGTCCAAATGATTGAGAAATAGTAAAAGGAAATTTTACCCCGTTTACTTCCTGGTAGTTGCTGTACCCTGTTGGAATACTCATGGTTTGTTCTCCCTGAGAAACCGTTTTTACAGATTTTACTTTTAATCCGCTGTCAACATTATAATAAGCGGTGGTTTTATCGTTTAAAGCAACTGCGTAGGCGTCTTGTCCGTCTACCTGTTCTATTCCCATTAATTTTGCCCCTTCAGCATTCAACTCGGGGAAAAGCTGGGAATCTTCTCTGGCAGCTTCTATCTGTGCGTCGCTAAAAGGCATTTTTTGGCCCCTGGCTACCGCATAGCCGGTTTCCCCGTTAAAAACCTGTTTGCTCATAACATTTCCGCCCATAGAAACTTCCTGAGCAGATTTGCCGTCGGCAGTTTGTTTGATGGCAAGATCGAGTTTTTGACCCTGAATGTCGGCCTGGGCAGTCATTACCACGCTTTTTACATTTTCTACCGCTTCTTCTCCTCCAATGGCTTTTATATAATGATCGAAAATGGATTTTACCGTTACCGAAGGATCAACAGCCTTGTTAACTTCGGGTTTTTCTGTTTCATTTCCTTCTTTGTCGAAATATTTAACCGGAATCTTTTTGCCGTTGTAGGTGATATTTTCCAGTCCGGGCAAAACTTCGCTTCCTTTTCCTGCAACCACAATTCTGGCTTGATCTGCCATAAAATATTTTTGAGCTACACGTTGAACATCTTCTGCAGTAACTGCATTGATGTTTTTTAAATAGTTCTGATAAAAATCTTTTGGAAGATTTTCAGTTTCAGTATTTAAGGCATATCGTGCAAGGGTAGAAGGTTGTTCTAAGGCCCTTACAAAATTGCCCACATATTTGGCTTTTGCCAATTGTAACTCCTGTGGAGTAGGTTTTGTTTCCCTTATCTTGTGGATTTCATCTAAAAAAGCCACAACAGCACTGTCTGTAACGGCATTTCTCACACTTGCTGAAGCAACAAAAGAAGATACATATTTATCGTTTCCGGTAGAAGAATACGCGCCGTAGGTATATCCTTTGTCTTCTCTTAAATCTAGAAACAAACGCGCTTCTCCGCCACCTCCCAAAATCTGGTTGGCAATAATTGCCGGAAAATAGTCTTTATCAGACATTTTAAGGTGAATGGTATTTACCACCGCGATTTCACTTTGAACTGCATTAGGCATATTCAGAAAATCTATTTGCGTGTACTGAACATTTTTAGGCTCAGGAAGTGTAAAGTTAGGAAGAGGGTCTCTCTGCCAGTCTCCAAAATATTGTTCTACCAATGGCTTAACTTCATCGATATTGGTATCTCCAACAATAACCAGATAAGCGTTTTGAGGCACAAAGTAAGTATTGTAGTAAGATTTAACATTTTCGAGAGTTACAGAAGACAAAGTTTCGGGGGTTTCCATTTCACCATAAGGGTGATTTTTGCCGTAAGCTAAAGCGGCACGCAATCTGCGGGCGTTTTGAGCAACATCTTTGTCGAGAGTTTTAAGATTTTCCTCTTCTCTTTTTTTAGCCGCATTAAATTCTTCTTCAGTAAATTTAGGATGCAAAGCCCCATCTGCCACCAATCTTAAAATTGTCGGAAAATATTTAGAAAGGGTATTGGCTGAAGCTCCCGAAGAAAAGAAATTTACATTGGCGCCCAGATAATCTATTTGTTCATTAAACTTATCTTTACTAATTGTATCGGTGCCGGTCCCCAGCAAACTTCCCATTAATGAAGAGACACCGGTTTTATCTCCTTCGGGATGCGGAGGATTGTCCATCGTCAGCGTCATATTTACCCGCGGAAGTTTATGGTTTTCTACCACCATTACTTTTAAACCGTTATCTAAGGTAAAAGATTCGGGTTTTCCAAGATTTATTTTTGGTGCCGGACCCGGTTTGGGTTGTTTGCTTCTGTCAACTTGTGCCTGTATTCCCAGAGAAACAAGGAATAAAATGGCTAATGCTGTTATTTTGTTTTTCATCATCATAATTTTATTTTTCTATTCAGAATCCTTTTTGGTTGCAGTATCTTCCTCTTTCTTTGGCAAATAATGTACGACTACTCTTTGAGAAGGTTTTAAATACTCGTTGGCCACCCTTTTTATATCTTCACGGGTTATCGACCGGTAAATATCGATCTCTTTATTAATGAGATTGGTGTTGCCATAAAGAACGTGGTACCGTGCAAGTGAATTGGCAATTCCTTCTATGCTGCTATTAGAATTCACGAACTGGTTTTCAAAATTATTCTGAAGTTTCTGATAATCTTTTTCAGAAATAAGATTGTTCTGAAGTTTTACAATTTCTTCGTCGATTTCACTCTTTAGAGTATCTAAAGAAGTACCGCCCAAAGGAAGGCTGAAAATTAGATATTCGCTATAATCTTCCTGGCTGAGGTTGATAGCCTGAACTGCTAACGCCTGTTTTTGATCATCTACCAGCTTTTTGTACAGGCGTGAAGATTTTCCGTCGGAAAGTATAGAGGAAATCATATCTAAAACATACGCGTCTCTTTCCTTTTCGCCGGGAGTTCTATATCCGATTATAAGTGCAGGCACCTGGATATTGGAATCATAAGCGGTAGTATCTATCTCATGAGTTATTGGAGTTTCTTTCGGAAAATTCCTTGTTACTTCCGGGCCTGAAGAAATAGGAGCAAAATAATCTTTTATCCATTCTTTGGTCTGCGGAATATCTATGTTTCCCGCTACCACAAGAGTGGCATTGTTAGGCACGTAATATTTTTTGAAGTAAGCCTGAAATTCTGAAAGCTTTGCGGCATCCAGATCTTTCATGTAGCCAATATTAGGATCTTTGTAAGGATGATTTTTAAACAGACTTTGGGAAACAGCATTTAAAATTCCTCCGTATGGCCTGTTATCATAACTCAATCTCTTTTCTTCCTTTACTACTTCGTTCTGTGTATCAACTCCGCCTTGTTTTATTACCGGGTGCATCATTCGTTCAGATTCCATCCACAACCCCAGTTGTTCGTTATTAGAAGGAAAAACCTCGTAATAATAGGTTCGGTCATTAGTGGTGTTGGCATTGTTAGTTCCGCCATTAGAACTAACTATTTCGAACCATTTTCCCTTCGGAATATTTTCTGTTCCTTCAAATAAAAGATGTTCAAAAAAATGGGCAAATCCTGTTCGGCCCTTGGTTCTGTCTTTCCCGCCTACGTGATACATTACAGAGGTAGTTACCACAGGAACTGTTTTGTCCTGATGTAAAATTACATGCAATCCGTTATCCAGATCGTATTCAGAAAATTGAACTTCTTGTGCGAAACCCGTAATACCCAGGAGCAGCGCACAGGCTGATAACTTAAGTTTGTTGATCATTTGGTTTTTATTTATTAATGTAAAAGGTAAGTAAAGTATTTAGTAATAATGTTACAAAAAATTAGAATAGAATGAAAATTATATTCCAAACAAGAAGGAAAATGTTAAAATTAACAGGCTGTTAAGTGAATAAATCCTCAATTTTTAGGAACTTTACGAGTGTAAAAACAAAGAAATATGAAAAAACTCAAAATTCCTATTTTTTACGGGATTGCCATTTCTATCGTATTAATTGCCTATTTTTTGATCCTTTCTCTCTTTGGTGTTCATAAAAATCCGCTGTACAGCTTATTTAATGTGGTTATTATGGCCGCGGGAATTTTTTTGGCTCTAAGAAAATACCGAAGTTCTAAAGGAAGCAAATTTAAATATCAGAAAGGTTTTATGGCCAGTATTTTAACCGGTTTTAATGCCACTATAATATTTACCTTTTTCTTCGGGGTTTATGCCACAGAAATCCATCCCACCTTCCTGAATGAACTCTTAACTATGTGGAGCAGCGATTACAGTACCAATATCGGCATTGTTCTTTTTGTGGTTTCTACAATGGGTTTTGTTACCACTCTGGTTCTAACGCTTGCGTATATGCAATTGTTTAAAGATACCTGGAACACGAAAGAAGGCGACGAGCACACTCTTCGGAAAAGTGCCAAACACAGAAAATAAATTAGCGCTTTGTGAATTAATTATTTAGAAGTATATTTGCACCCGCTTGAAGAAAAACGACAGGCGAATTGTTCTTAAAGTAATTAATAAATAAATACGCTATGTACGCAATTGTAGAGATAGCAGGGCAGCAATTTAAAGTTGCAAAAGACCAGAAAGTATTTGTTAATCGTTTGGCAGGAGAAGAAGGAGACAGCGTTTCTTTCGATAAAGTGCTTCTAACCGGCGATGGCAATAATACAACCCTTGGCGCCCCAGCTATAGATGGAGCTTTGGTAGATGCTAAAATTACCAGGCACCTGAAAGGAGACAAAGTAATCGTCTTCAAAAAGAAAAGAAGAAAAGGTTACCGTGTTAAAAATGGTCACCGTCAGGCTTTAACCGAAATTCTTATTGAAGGAATTTCTTTGAAAGGGCAGAAAAAAGAAACTTCTAAAAAAGAAGAATCTAAGAAAGAAGAGTCCAAACCTGCAGCAAAAGCAGAGACTACTAATAAATCGGAAGATTTAAGCCAGCACACTGTAGTAGAACTACGTGAAATGGCTAAAGAAAAAGGAGTAGAAGGA
>JBAVQO010000694.1:0-2645 GCA_049694135.1 Gillisia sp.
CTTTGTACTTCCCACTTTGTACTTGCAATTTTCAACTTTAAACTTTCAAGTTTTCATTCCATCGTATCCAGAATGATGTCTATATCCTTCTCGGTTGTATCCGGATTAATAAAACAGAAACGGGAGACGGTTTCAAAGCCGTTTTTCGATTTCCATTTTGTAGGAGTTACCAGAGCGATTCCGGCTTTGTGATTTCTGTATGTCCAGTCGGTATATTGCTCGGGAGTCCAGCCTTTTCTTCGGAATAAAACTACCGATAAGCTTGCCGGTCTTACCAGTTCAAGATAAGGACGTTCTTCAATCTTTTTTGCCGCTATTTGTGCAAGTTCAATCCCGCGTTCAATAGCATTTCTGTATTTATCGGTGCCGTGCATCGCCAGAGAAAACCACAAAGGCATTCCCCGAAGTCTTCGCGTTAACTGAATCTGATAATCGGCAGGATTAAAGCCCTGCGCCCCTTCATCTTTAAAAATTTCGAGGTAGGACCCCTCTTGCGAATGCGCTTTTTTTGCCAGCTCGAGATTTTTGTAAATCACCGCCCCGCAGTCGTACGGCGAAAAAAGCCATTTATGAGGATCGATGGTAATACTGTCTGCTCTTTCAATTCCCTTGAACAGATGTTTCACCGAAGGCGCCGCCAGTGCACCGCCGCCATAAGCACAATCTACGTGATACCACACTTTCTCTTTTTCACAAACTTCAGCGATACTATCCAGTTCATCTATAATTCCGGCGTTGGTTGTTCCACCTGTTGCAACAACAGCAAAAAGACGTTTTCTGTCGCTTTCGCTTAATTCTGAAATTGCAGAATGAAGATCTTTTCCGGTAAGGAAATCCCCTTCACAATCTATCATCACCACGTCTGCATCCATAACTTTTGCCATAGCCTGCACCGAACTATGGGCGGCATAAGAAGTTAACAACAAGCCTTTCAGACCGATGTTATCGGTTTTTCTACTTCTCCACTCTTCGCGAGCCGCCACCATGGCCGAAAGATTTGCCGCGGTACCGCCACTAGTGAAAACTCCAAATGCCGATTTTGGCAAACCGGTGAGGGAAACCAGCCATTTCATCGCCTGATTTTCACAAAAAATACCACCGGCTCCTTCCATCCAGTAAGCTCCGTGGATACTGGAAGCTGAAGTTACCAAATCGAACATAATAGCAGCACGAGTGGGTGCGGCAGGAACAAAAGCCAGGTGCCGCGGATGATCAATAGGCACCGTTGCTTTTACCAACACGTCGCGAAAAAGCTTAAAAGCGTTTTCCCCGCCGATTCCTGACGGGGTAATGGTTTCCCCCACAATTCTTAAAAGATCTTCTTCTTTTTTAGGAGATCCCAGTTCGGGAGTGACATTGGAGATACGATCGATGGTATACTTCATTACATCCAGCGTCATTTCAACCAGATCCATATCTATGGTGTGCATTCTGTTTTTATCCAAGAGTCAAAATTTTAAATTGTAAGTCTAGCGGATCTAAATTTTCAATTAAAAAAGGAATCAATTCCTTTCCATAATTCAGGTAAAATTCAGAAAAATTCGTTTGTCGTTCCTGTAATCCTTTCTGGGGAAAAAGCTGATTCTGAAGAGAAGAAATCCTTTCCACCTCATCTTTCAGTTTTCGTTTTTGCGCCTTCAACAATCGTTTTTCAAGATGATCCAGCCCTTTTAGCTGTTTCACTTCCTGAGCTTTTACGGCACCTAAAAAAGATTTATCGGTCTCTTCGGCAAGTTTGTACATCTCCTGAAACTGATTTACAAGATGTTCTTTCTGAGGCGAAAAATTGATATCGATGTTTGATATTTTTCGGACTTTCCTGTTTATAAGTTCGTAGGGTTTTAAAAAAAGTTCTTCCTGAGAAATGTTCAGTTTTTTCCTTTTTTCGTTTTGTTTTGCGGTTTCAAGAAGCGCTGAATTGCGCAGCAGCAAAATGGGAAATGGTATTTCCGCATTATCAAACATTTTTTTTAGTTCCAGCCAGTAAGACAGTTCTCCGCCTCCACCTATGTAGCAAAGATTCGGTAAAATGACTTCCTGGTACAACGGCCGCATCATTACATTAGGACTGAAGCGTTCGGGGTGCGCCTTCACTTCCGCCATAAGTTCATCTTTTTTCCAGGAAATTTCTGTGCTGTGCACATAGAATTTTTCGTCCCTTTCAATTATTCGTTCCCGCAGTCCGTTTTTGAGATAAAAGAGATTGATTTCTCTCGGGTTTACCTGTACTTCATATCCTAACTCCAACAATTTGTCTGCAGTTGGTGCAGTGGAGTGATAAGAGAATTTTTCGAGCAATTCCTTCTTCAAAAAGGGCAAAAATTGCTTTTTCAGTTGGTTTTCTTCTGCATCTATAATAACCAATCCGTAATCTTTAAAAAGTTCATTGGCTAAAAATCTCGTGGCATCGGTCAGATTTTCATGTTCCAGGTAAGCTCTTTTAAACAAAGATTTGAGTTCTTCGGCATTCTGACCTCCACCTATTTCAGCGGAAAAAAGTTTGAAAACTTCTTCTAAGCCACCGGTTTTTAAATTTCCTACGGCATCTTTTCCGGCTTCAGGTTTGTTGCTGTTCCATTTGAACTTTTTACCCTTCAGATTAAAAAAAGCAATTTCCTGAATATCGTGATCTTCGGTTGCCATCC
>JBAVQO010000695.1:0-3580 GCA_049694135.1 Gillisia sp.
GCCTGGTATGATCTGTACGATAAAGCCGAAAGAGAAAATATTCCGATTGAAAATAAGCCGCTGGAAATCTTTTACGACAATCCCATGATGGGAGGCGAAGACAGCAAATGGAGAGCAGACGTTTTTATGCCTATTAAAGAATAAACTATTCAAGTCAGTTTGAAGAAGTTATTTTTTTGGGAACCTGGGTGGTAACAATAAGAACTCCCAGACCGGCGAGTACGGCACCGGTTATAAAAGGAACAACATACCCGAATCTTACGGCATAGCCGGAAAGAAAAGATCCCAAAGAAATTCCTAAGCCAAAAGCCATGGTTACCACAGATAATTGGGAGCCGGTTTGCCCTTTTTCTGTTAAATCACCGGCCAACGCCAGGGCCGGAGCAAAAACCATCGCGGAACTTATTCCCTGTAGGGCACGAGCGGTAATCATCTGCCAGGATTGGGTAACCATTCCTTCAGCCAAAACAATAGGAATAAGGCACAACAGTCCGATGATGATAAAAATCCTTCTTCCCGTCTTGTCGCTTGCTTTTCCAATAATGGGTTGGGCAATAGCCAGAGCAGCTATAAGGGAACTGAATTCCAGAGAAAACATGAAGGCACCCTGCGCCAGTCGCTGATTTGTTTCTGTTTCTATAGGTGCCAGTAAAGAAAACCCGAAACTCATGATTAAGGTTGCAAGCGCAAGGGCGAAAATAGGATCTAAAAATTTTCCTTTTTCTTTTGAAGTAAGGCGTATCTTCATCTTCTTTTCACTGGGTTGTGTTGATTCAGGATCTGAAACAAGCAAAGAAACCAGGATGACACTAAGAAGGGCAGCTGCAGAAGCCACGCAAAAAGAAGCTACAAAACCATCGATGGTTCCTATAAACGGAATATGATATGGTCCATTTTCAGCAAGTATCCCGCTGGCAAGCGGACCTAACCCAAAACCTATGAGCCTGAAGGAGTTGTAAATTCCCATATTTTTACCGCGGTTTTGGTTTTTACTTAGTTCGCTTACCAGCGCGAGGCTGGCAGTAATGGTAAACGCAGCAGCAAGACCCTGGGTGGCGCGAATAATCATTAATAAATAATAACTATGAGCGAGAGAATAAGAGAAATTGGCAACAGTGAAGATCGCCAGGCCCAGAAGGACAAAATATTTTCTTTTTCCGAATTTATCTGATAATCTTCCTGCAAAGGGTTGCGAAAAACTGGTAACAAGTCCGAAAAGCCCCAGGATTAAGCCTGTGATTAAAGTTTCTGAAAGTCCAAACAATTCACCTGTTACACTTTTGCTGGCAATGTACAACGGAAGTACTACAATAAGAAACGAATTTCCCAGTGAGTCCGCCATTCGTGCAATCCCTAAAATAACTATCCTTCGGTCTGTGCCAAATAAATTCCCGGTTTTTCTGTTTTTCAATTGTTCTTCTTTTACGTAAGCTAATTTTTTCTGTAATTTAAAACTTTTGCCTCAGGATTAAAAGATTCAGGCCTTCTTAAGAGATACAATTACAAGAAATTTATAAGTTGTTAGAGCTTTTTTTGATTTCCATACTACAGAAATCCGGCATCTGGAATTACAAAATTCTTGGAATATCACCGTATATTGTGAGTTCTTAGCAACTAACCAACAACAAGAAAATGTTTCCGCAGTTAAAGCAAAAGTTCCACGATCAATTCGAACCAGCTCTTATTCAAGAGATGGAAAAAGTAGCTGTTTTCTCCGAACTTCCGGAAGGAGAAATTATTATTAAACCCGGCCAGTATATTCGTTCTATCCCTCTTCTTTTAAAGGGAAGTATAAAAGTTTTGCGACCCGACGGGAAAGGAGAAATGCTTTTCCTGTATCATTTGGATGAGGGAAATACCTGTGCCGCTACTCTTAGTTGTTGTATGGGACACAGCAAAAGCGAAATTATGGCAGTTACCGAAACGCCGGTAGAATTGTTGATGATTCCTGTTGCCAAAATGGAAGAATGGTCCAGCAAGTACAAGACCTGGAGGAATTTTATATATAACAGCTACCATCAGCGCATGATGGAACTTTTGGAAAGTATAGATAACATAGCTTTTAATAATATGGAAGAGCGTCTGGTACGATATTTAAAAGCCAGGGTAGAAGCAATTTCCAACAATACGATCGACGTTACACATAAAGAAATCGCGGAAGATTTGCATTCCAACCGGGTAGTGATATCCCGGCTCCTGAAAAAACTGGAAGCGGATGGTAAACTTATCTTAAACCGTAATTTTATTGAAGTACTGTAACATGCGTTACGTAAATATTATATTAACTGCCCTAAATTTGTATAACAAATACGATATATGGAGTTAACACATATTGTTGGTTATTTTTGTGCGTTGCTAATCGGGTTGGTTCTCGGTCTTATTGGCGGTGGAGGTTCTATTCTTACTGTACCTATTTTGGTTTACCTGCTGGCTTTGAATCCTGTTACAGCAACAGCTTATTCTTTGTTTGTGGTAGGGTCTGCATCTTTAGTGGGGGCAGCTAAAAATCTTCAAAAGGGACTGGTGAAATTTAAGACCGCCCTTGCTTTTGCCATTCCTGCAGTTATTTCGGTTTTTAGCACCAGAAAATACTTTGTACCCGCGATTCCTGAAAAAATAATGAGCATTGGAAATTTTGTGCTCACCAAAGACATCGCGATAATGCTGTTTTTTGCCATTTTAATGCTGGTCGCGTCCTTTTCCATGATCAGTGACCGACAGAAATTATTGGGCAGTAAAACAAAAGAAGAAGAAAATACAACCAATTATTTCACGCTTATTCCTTTAGGTTTTGTTACAGGAATTATTACCGGATTGGTAGGAGCAGGTGGAGGCTTTATTATAATTCCTATTCTGGTTCTTATCGCAGGGCTGCCTATGAAAAAGGCCGTCGGAACCTCTCTTTTTATCATTGCTATCAATTCCCTCCTCGGATTCCTGGGAGATATAGGACAGATAAATATCGACTGGCCTTTTTTACTTGTTTTCTCTGCCCTTTCTGTAGTTGGAATTTTTTTAGGGGTGTATCTAAATAAATTTATAGACGGAAGCAAACTAAAAAAAGGTTTTGGCTGGTTTGTTCTGGTTATGGGAATTTATATTGTTTATAAAGAATTAAGTAAATAAAATATCTGATTATGAAAAATTTAAAGAATACTCAATGGAAATCTGAACTCGAAAATGATCCGAAAGGAATTATGGTCGATGCACGTACTCCTGCCGAATGGGCGGAAGGAGTTATAGATGAAAGAGCACTTTTTATGAATGTGTTGGATGAAGCAGATTTTCAGAAAAAAACAAAAGATCTGGATAAAGCTAAAAACTATTACGTGTACTGCCGCAGCGGAAAAAGAAGCGCCAAAGCCTGCGACATACTGGAAAAAAACGGAGTGAAGGAAACCTTTAACCTTAAAGGCGGAATTCTGGACTGGAATGAACAGCTGGATCATATTTAATCCTAACGGACTTTTAGAGTTTCGTTACATAAAATTTATAGATTATGGAAATTAAACAATTTGAATATAAACCCTTATCGCATTTTTCATACGCTATCATTAGCAAGGGAGAAATGGCGGTAATA
>JBAVQO010000696.1:0-5797 GCA_049694135.1 Gillisia sp.
TGGCAGTATAGACCTAAGAATAATTAACAGACCTAAAATGAAAACGACAGTAAACTATAAATATATCGAGTGGCGGGATACCGAAGGCTTACATGAAGATGTTTTGCAATCTCTTTCAGATCTTACCTTTTTAAAAGATGAACTTCAGTTTTTAAAAGATCTTGTAGCAGAGCATACTTTAGAACTTATATATGAAAAATCTTCAGAACAAAGCAAGCTTCTTTTCAGCCAATTACAGGAATATACGCGATGGCTGGAAAAATTGATAAAAGAACTCCAGGCTCACAAGAATAACCTGCAAATACTTACAGATACAATTGATATTCCGGGTGAACTTCAGGAATATAAAGAGGAGCATTACAGGCTTATTTTGGAAGAAAGCAATTTTCATGCGGATCTTAAGAAAATCAAACAGAATATTTTTGATGTTCTTACGGGAATAATGAAAAAAAACCGGCAAAAAAGACTGATGTAATTCAATTATACAAAACATTCATACAATGAAAGCCCTGCTCAAATCGGTAGTGATACTATTGTGTTTTATAGCCTTTTCCGGATGTAGTTCTACCCGTTTGACGCGGCAGTATAAAAATCCCGAATCTCTTGATTTTCACGCCCAGAAATTACTGGTAGTAGGTATTTCCCAAAACAGCAAATTAAGAAGAACTTATGAGCAAAAAATGGTGGATGCACTGCAAAAGGAGGGAGTAAATGCTGTAAAGAGTATTGATTTTTTCGAAAAATCATTTACGAGTAGCACCCAGTCATTACAGCAACTTGATGAAATTGAAAATAAACTGCTGGAGTCTGATTTTGATGCTATTTTGTTTACCAATATCACCGGACGCGAAAATCGTGTCACTCTGGTAGATGCCTATAGAAATTTTGAAAGAAATTATAAAAACTTCAAAGACTACTATTACTGGAATCAGCAATTTAATTCTAAAGAAGAAGAAGAGGATTATGTGGTGTACACCACCGAAACCTCGTTGTATTGTATATGTCCTGGCACAGAACGCGAATTACTGTGGCGCGGTGAAATTGAGGTGATCGACGCTGCAAGAATAAACAAAAACATTAAAGATTATATCACCTCTCTTTTCAAAACATTTAAAGCAAATCGTCTTTTGCTGGTAAAAGATTAATATCTGTGGAATACCTATTTTGGAGGCCAGTATTTTTCCCTGAGGCTGGAACGTAAAATTTCCCTTGCCCTGGAAAGCAATTTTTCAGCCTCTTTGGGAGTCATCTTCTTGATTTTTGCAATTTCTTCGATTTTAAATTTATAGATTGAAAACAATTCAAAAACAGATTCGATTTGGGCTGGTAATTTCTGTAATACTCGTTTAAGATGTTTTTGAACTTCAGCTTTTGCCAATTCGTTATCAAGTTTGTTTATGTATTCTTGTTCATGATCTTCAATAAAAACATCGTTTAGGCTGTAATCATTTTTCCTATAAGAAATATCGTCTAAATCTTCTATCATCAATAAATCGCCATCGGCATCTACACTATATTTTTCTTCCATTTCATCTCGCTCCGGTTTAGAATAATCATCGATGTTTTTCAGCATAAATTCCTCTTCTTTCTCCTGGAATAGTGCTTTCTGAAGTAGCTCATCGGTCTTTTTAAAAAGCCACACATAGGGTTCTTTTACTTGTTTTATTTCTTCAATATGATCGAATATTTCAATAAAAAGCTGGTCTGTAAAATCGGCAGAGGTATATTGATTTTTTGGGAAATGCCCTTTTTTAATCGCAATCCTGAGTCTGTCCTCCACATATTTCTGGATACCGGGAATCTCTCTCAGCAATAAATTATTAAAGGCTTCCTGTTCTCCTTGTTTTTTTAGCCTGAGTAAATTAGGAACTGTTTCCTGAACCAGAACATGAAATTCACGTTTCTGGTAAGATTGAATTATATTTTTCATTCTATCTAATTTTTTAACCTGAATAAAATTCTGGCATTTGAGTGAGATCTGAAATGATATTTATCATCTTGAGTGACTTTAATTTCTGAAAATCAAACTGTTAAATATTGCATAAATTGCTCGAGCTTCTTACACAACTGATAAATGTCATTATTTATAGGGGAGTGGAATTGTACATTTAGTCATAAAAAATTTGTTCAACTAAACTTCTTCAAAAATGAAAACAGATGTAGAAATAAGAAATGATGTTCTCGATGAACTGGCCTGGCAACCCACCATTGATGAGACCGAGATCGGGGTGATTGTAAAAGATGGAATTGTTACCCTGACCGGCACGGTAGATAGCTACGCAAAAAAACTGGCAGCCGAGAACGCTGTTAAGAGTGTAAAAGGAGTGAAAGCTGTGGCCGAAGACATTGAAGTGAAATATGGCACTTCTTTTAAGCGATCTGATGCAGACATTGCAAAGGCCGTAATTAGTGCGTTGGAGTGGAACTCTTCTGTTCCGGAAGAAAAAGTCAGGATAAAAGTAGATGACGGCTGGGTGTACTTAACAGGAGAAGTGCAATGGGCCTATCAAAAAGACTCTGCAAAACGGGCAGTCGAAAATTTGCTCGGAGTTCGTGGAGTATCGAACTCCATTACCTTGAAGCAGGCAACAGAGCCCTTTCAAATCAAAGAAAGAATTAAAAAAGCCTTAGAGCGTTCTGCAGACCTCGAAGCTAATAATATTCTTGTAAGTGTAGACGGGCATAAAGTAAAACTAAGAGGTAAAGTACATTCTCTTACCGAAAAAGACGAAGCTCGAAAAGCCGCCTATTATGCTCCAGGAGTATACGAAGTGGATAATGAACTGGAAGTTACTTCATAATAAATTTTTTCGTCGAGCAGCCTTAACAAATCCTAAATTTGTTAAGGCTGCTCTTTGACCATTCTATTTTTATCTTGTGCCGTTTTCTGGTTTGTTTGGATTTTTTCTATTTACATATATTTGGAGAGAAATCTATAGAAATCCTTCTTGAAACCGGCATACACATGTCTCTGCGTTTCCATTCGATTCCTAAATTCTACGTGGTGTTTAGCAAGAGCTACATTTATTACATCTTCGCCTTTTTCATCATGTGCGGCCATATTGCTTTCGTGTTCAACAATATCGTGTTGCAGGTTGTCCACAACTTCTCTATGATCGATTAACTGATTTTGAAAATGCTCTAATTGCGCCAGTACATTTTTATCTGTCCACCGGCGTACCAGCTCTTCCAAACGATTATTGAAAGATTTTATTTCGTCTTCCCAAAATAGAAGTTCACTTCTCCATTGATTATGTTCAAAATGGAGGTCTGAGATATTTATAACTTCATTTTTCATTTGTTTTAAATTTTAGAAATGGTACATATTTATTAAATAGATTATCAGATTTTCTTCTGGTTTTATGCTAAAATCTGCGTTGGAACTTTCATATACTTCACAGAATCCTCCGCTCATAATTCCAGCTACTTAAGTAGAGATGTGCCTATTCGGTCACATAAATTCAGGGTAAAATTATGATTATTCCATTGGCATTTTTGAGGTAATAGTAAATGTAAAACTAATTATGCTCCAGGGATATGATAGAAATCATATTCGAAAAGGATAGAAAACTAAATTCTATATGCAGTTGTAACCACCGCCATTGCAAGAATTTTCATTCGAAGAAAAAAGAATTGCCTTAAAAGATGCCATGAATTACTCCACAAATGATATTTATCATTTAGTTGAAATAGGAAGTTGTCTACATTAGCTTCTTGTTTTCTGGTGAAACAAACTTCAGTCTTTTCAATAGAGAGTCTAATAAATACCACGTAAGATGTCTGTTAAAAATTACAATATAAAAGGTCTTACACAAGATCAGGTAAGGGAGGCACGAATTTTATATGGGCAAAATGTATTAAGTTTCAAGAGAGAAAGCGGATTTCTCTATGCTTTAAAGAATCTTGTAAAAGAACCCATGGTGATTTTACTGTTGGTCACTTCTTTTATTTATTTCCTAACGGGTAATTCCGGCGACGGTGTCTTTCTAATCTTTGCTGTTGTGTTAGTATCAACGATTTCTTTATACCAGGATTCCAGAAGTAGAAATGCATTAGAAAAGCTGAAGATTTATACCGAACCCAATTGTAAGGTGATAAGGAATGGCAGTGTAACGGAAATTAAAAGTTCTGAGCTCGTAATTGGAGACAGTATGATGGTAGAAGAAGGCACAACCATTCCTGCAGATGGAGCCATTGTGCATTCCAATGATTTTTCAGTCAATGAATCTATTCTCACAGGAGAATCTTTTTCTATTTACAAAGATCAAGCTCCCGATAATAACAAGATCTACATGGGGACCATGATAGCCAGTGGGCTGGCCATTGCTACCGTAACCGAAATCGGGAACTCCACGAAATTAGGGAAAATAGGCAAAAGCCTGGAGACTGTTGTAGAAGAGAAGACACCTCTGGAAATTCAAATCAATAATTTCGTCAAAAAAATGGTCATAGCTGGAGGTGCCATTTTTTTGCTGGTATGGGCTATAAACTACTTTAAATCTTACGATTTTCTGGACAGTGCTTTAAAAGCTTTAACGCTGGCCATGAGTATTTTACCTGAAGAAATTCCGGTAGCTTTTACCACTTTTATGGCCATGGGCGCCTGGAGATTAATGAAAATGGGAATTGTAGTCAAACAAATGAAAACGGTAGAGACTTTAGGTAGTGCAACGGTTATTTGTACAGATAAAACCGGAACCATAACCCAAAATCAAATGTTACTGGACAAGATCTACTCTGCGGTATCCAAAAGAATAAGATCTGTAAAAGAAGAAATAAACGAAGATGAAAAAGAGCTTATTCGGATTGCGATGTGGGCCAGTGAACCCATTCCCTTCGACCCTATGGAAACAGCTCTGCACAAAAACTACAAGAAATTTTTTATTGAAGACGAAAGGCCCGGGTATAAGATGCTGCACGAATATCCTTTGGATGGAAAGCCTCCAATGATGACGCATATCTTTCAGAATAATTCCGGGATACGAATTATAGCTGCTAAAGGTGCTCCCGAAGCAATGCTGAACGTTTCCAGTCTCTCCACTTCTGAAAAGCAAGAAATAGAGAAAGCAGTAAACACCCTGGCTCGTGATGGTTACAGAGTGCTGGGAGTTGGCCAGGCAAATTTCGAAGGCGACAATTTTCCCTCCAAACAACAGGATCTAAGGTTTACCTTCCTGGGTTTGGTTGGTTTTTTTGATCCTCCTAAGCAAAACATCGAAACCGTTTTAAAGGGCTTTGATATGGCGGGTATCAAGGTAAAAATTATTACGGGCGATAACGCAGCCACAACGCTGGCTATTGCAAAACAAATCCATTTTTTGGGTTATGAACATGCCATTTCCGGAGAGGATTTGATGGAAGTACCTGCGCCGGAATTGCCAAAAGCAGTTTCGGAAAATTTTATTTTTACCAGAATGTTTCCGGAGGCAAAGCTCAAGATTATAAACGCGCTTAAGGCCAGTGGGGAGATCGTAGCCATGGTAGGCGACGGGGTAAACGATGGGCCTGCACTTAAAACTGCACATATTGGAATAGCTATGGGTAAGAAAGGAACAGAAATAGCAAAGAGTTCTGCCTCGCTGGTGCTTATTAATGATGATCTGTCTAAGATGATAGAGGCAGTGGCCATGGGCAGAAAAATTTATAGCAATCTAAAAAAGGCCATTCAGTATATTATATCCATTCATATTCCTATTATATTAACCGTTTTTCTGCCATTAGTGCTGGGCTGGATTTATCCTAATATCTTTTCTCCAATCCATATAATTTTGTTAGAATTAGTAATGGGGCCCACTTG
>JBAVQO010000697.1:0-1510 GCA_049694135.1 Gillisia sp.
CCGCGCCAGCGCCATGCAGGTGAACATGGCTAACTTTGAGGAAGCCCTCGACCGGATCATGCTGGGCCTCGCCCGTACCATGCTGCTGAACGACCACGAACGGAGTGTCGTTGCTTACCATGAATCCGGGCATGCTCTCTCGGCCTGGATGATCCCTGCGGCCGACCCGGTTCACAAAGTGACCATCATTCCCCGCGGCCGGGCGCTGGGTGTTACCGAGCAGATGCCCCTCGACGACCAGTATAACGTCAGCCGTGAGTACTTGATAGCCCGGCTTACCGTCCTGCTTGCTGGTCGGGTATCTGAAGAAATCGCGCTAGGCGATATCACAACAGGTGCAGAAAATGACCTAGTAGAGGCAACCCGCCTCGCTCGTCGTATGGTTACCCGCTGGGGGATGGGCAGCCTGGGGTTAATGGTCACTTCTGGTGATTCAGACCAACCATTCTTAGGCTATGAGCTGGCTCAAGGGCGAGAAGTTAGCGAGCAGACTGCCTCCCAGATTGACCGGGATGTGCAGATGCTCCTGGATAGTTGTAGTAAAGTCGCGCATCATATCCTGCTGAGTGAGAGGGACAAATTGGATCACCTGGTAGATGCGCTGCTGCAGGAAGAAACACTTGATGTGGATGCAATCAACAAGATTTTGGGGCCACGACCTTTGGAAGCTGAGTGGAATATAACCCAGGAATTGGCCTTGTTGCACCCGAACTCGTAAATCATCTTTGCTTATAAATAAATTTTGGAGGTTGAAATGAAGAAGTATAAGTTACAAACCGGCAGTGTAATTGTATTATTGGTAATGCTGCTCTCAGCCTGCAGTGGGCTTTCAATTCCTCAACAGGCTTCCAATGTCATCAATCAGTCGGCGCAGGCTGCACCACTAACCGCTCAGACTGCAGCAACCCCGTTTACCGTTGCGCCTGCTGCCTCCCCAGTTCCCACTGGCGGCGATACCGCACTTTTGGCGGGTTTCCAACAGTCTTTGATGAATGTTTTCGATAAAGTTGATCCATCAGTCGTGAGCATTCATGTTGTGCTGGGCTCAACGCCGGCCAACCAGTTCGGCTCTCCTAACGGGCAGCAGTTCGGCCAGGCCGCCGGTTCCGGTTTCGTATATGACACGCAGGGTCACATCGTGACCAATAACCATGTCATTAATGGTGCCACGGATATCCAGGTATCTTTTGCGGATGGAACTACGGTTCCGGCGCAGGTGATCGGTGCTGACCCCAGCAGCGACCTGGCAGTCTTGCAGGTCAATGCAAGCGCAGACCAGCTGGTACCGGTCGAGATCGCAGACTCGAATCAGGTTAAAGTTGGCCAATTGGCGATCGCCATTGGCAATCCCTTTGAGCTGCAAAATACAATGACGGTCGGGATCGTCAGTGCTTTGGGGCGCTCGCTGCCCGCCAGCGAGTCATCCCAGTTCGGCCCGAACTTCACCATCCCGGATATCATCCAGACTGATGCCGCGATCAATCCTGGCAACTCAGGTGGTGTCCTTGCC
>JBAVQO010000698.1:0-5768 GCA_049694135.1 Gillisia sp.
GTTTGTAATTACCCCAAAGGCACATCAGTTAACTCGTGAATGGCTGAATTTTACAAGATACGAAGAGCAAGATGTCTCTAAACTCGAAGGTGCAGAAGAAGTAAATGATGTAAAAAACATCAATGCTCAATATATCATTTCCCATCAGGGAATTAAATTTGGTCATCAGCACCGACTTACCACTCCAGATCCTGAAATAAAGGAATTATTAAAAGAAAATAAAATAAAACTTCAGCAAAGGTTGAATGGATATGTTATTTATAAGATCAAGTAGTTTCTTCTTCAGCCATAAACTGTACTTCATACAGATTTTTATAGTATCCGTTTTCCTTTAGAAGCAATTCTGAATGAGTTCCCATTTCCACAATTTTTCCGGCATCCATTACCAAAATCTTATCGGCTTTTTTAATAGTTGCCAATCGGTGGGCGATTACAATCGAAGTGCGGCCTTCCGTGATTTTGTCGGTGGCTTCCTGAATAAGTTGTTCGCTATAAGAATCTACGGAAGAGGTGGCCTCATCCAGCACCAGAATACTGGGGTTGCTAACATAGGCGCGCAAGAAGGAAATAAGCTGGCGCTGACCGCTGGAAAGCATTATTCCTCTTTCTTTTACGTTGTAATGGTATCCGTTGGGAAGTGTGTTTATAAAGTCGTGAATTCCAATTTTTTTGGCTGCCGTAATTACATCTTCTTCAGAAACCCTGGGGCTATTAAGCGTAATATTGTTTAAAATGGTATCCGCAAAAAGAAAAACATTCTGTAGCACCACTGCTATTTCCTGGCGCAGCGACTTAATGGTAATTTCTGAAATATCTTTCCCGTCCACGAGAATACTTCCGCTGTTCAGTTCGTAAAAACGATTGAGCAAATTAATGATAGTGGTTTTTCCTGCACCTGTAGACCCTACGATGGCTACCGTTTCTCCCGCATTTGCTTTAAAAGAAACCCCTTTTAGCACCTCTTCCTCTTCATTATATCCAAAATGCACATCCCTAAATTCTATTTCGCCTCTCAATTTCCCTATTTCGATAGTTCCCTCATCGCTTATTCTTGAATCCGTATCCAGAATAGCGAAAACCCGATTGGCGGCGACCATTCCCATTTGCAAGGTGTTAAACTTATCTGCAATCTGCCTCAAGGGCCGGAAAAGAAGCTGCGACAATTCAATAAACATAATAACCGTACCCAGTGTTAGAACATCCTGCACCACCATAAGACCGCCATACCAAACAATCAGTCCCACGGTGATCGATGTGGACATCTCTGCAATAGGAAAGAAAATGGAGTTATACCAAACCGTTTTTACCCAGGCTTTTCGGTGTTTGTCATTAATATCTTTAAAATTATCGTACTCTACCCTTTCTCTCACAAAAAGCTGAACAATTTTCATCCCGGTGATCCGTTCCTGTACAAAGGTATTTAGGTTGGCCACCTGATTTCTGACTTCTTCAAAAGCGATTTTCATCTTTTTCTGAAAAACCCGCGTAGCATATAAAATAAAAGGCAACACTATAAGCACAAGAAGCGTAAGCCTCCAGCTGTTGTAGAACATAAACCCCAGCACTACTAGCATTTTTAGCATGTCGCTGGCAATCATGAAAAGGCCTTCGCTAAAAATACTCGCGATGGTTTCAATGTCGCTTACAGCACGAGTTACAAGCCTTCCCACGGCAGATTTATCGAAATACTTCATCTTAAACTGAAGCATATGCTCGAATAAATTTACGCGTAAGTCCCGAATAACTTCCTGTCCCAGCCAGTTTGCGAAATAGATAAAGCAAAATTGAAAGATAACCTCCAAAATTAAAGCACCGAACATCAGGCTTATATAAAAAATAAGATTCTCATTGTCTTTGGGAACTATGGACTGATCGATGGTGATCTTTAAAAGATAGGGCCGGAAAACTGCGAAAAAAGATAAAAGAACTGCCGCAAATGCCACAAAATAGAAGGTCCATTTATACGGATTTGTATATCTGAGCAGTCTCTTAAAAAGACCAAAATCGAAAGCTTTTCCTGTACCTGAAGCCATTAATTTTTTATAATAGAGGTTGGATATTCAATTCTTGTTAAAAATAACCCTTTTGCTGGAACCGAAGTGCCAGCCTTTTGCCTGTCCCTGCTTTTTATAATCTGTTGCAGCTCGTTTTCTTCCATTTTTCCGAGACCAATTTCCAGCAAAGTTCCCACTATTGCCCTTACCATATTCCTTAAGAACCTGTCGGCAGTGATACAAAAAACAAGCTCGTTTCCCCGTCTTTCCCAACGGGCAGAAGATATTTTGCAATTATATGTCCTTACATCGGTTCTGGATTTTGAAAAACATTTAAAATCGCTAAAACCCAGCAACTGCGTTGCAGCCCGATTCATTTTTTCCATATCCAGTTCATTTTTAACGTAATATGCCGTTTCGGTTTTAAACGGATCTTTGTGCTGCACCACGTGATATTCATAACTTCTGGCCGAAGCATCAAATCTCGCATGAGCATCTTCACACACCATAAAAATATTGAAAACAGCAATATCTTCAGGTAAAATCGAATTCAGTTTAAAAATGAACTTCTCGAAATCCTCGATTTCTTCAGTATCAAAATGGGCAAAATATTGAGAAGCATGAACGCCACTATCGGTTCTTCCCGCTCCCGTAACTGAAATTTTCTTCTGAAACACGGTACGAAGAACTTTTTCAACCACTTCCTGGACAGAAATCGCATCCGGCTGATTCTGCCATCCGTGATACTGCTTTCCATTATACGCCAATTCAACAAAATATCTCAAGGTAAATTGATACTTTTACATGATTGCCCGCAAAGATACGGCAAACTTCACAACCACACCCAAGGTTGTACCCAAGAGATTAAAATGAATTTATAAATAAACTTTATTCCTGTTTTGAAAAACATCCTGCTGTTAAGCGACACCCACAGTTATATAGACGACCGAATTTTACATTATGCTGAAAAAGCTGATGAAATCTGGCATGCCGGCGATATTGGCACCACTTCGGTAACCGATAAATTAAAAGAAAAAAACCCTTTAAAGGCCGTTTATGGGAATATTGATGACGCAGAAATCAGAAAGGAATTTCCTTTACATCAGCGGTTTGTTTGTGAAGAAGTAGACGTGTGGATAACCCATATTGGAGGGTACCCCAATAAATATTCTCCTGCTATTCGCGAGGAAATAAAACAAAATCCACCCGACTTATTTATTTCAGGACATTCTCATATTCTGAAGGTGATGAACGACAAGAATTTGAAATTGCTGCATATGAATCCCGGAGCCGCGGGCAAACACGGTTTCCATAAAAAAAGAACCATGCTCAAATTCAGCATCGACGGGAAGGAAATAAAAGATCTTTTTGTAATAGAACTCGACTGAAGGAAAGCAAATTCCTCATTGAAATTTTTAAAAGGAAAAATATGAATGCAAAAAGTTAATTCACTCTTCCCGTTGAAACTACTGAAATTAAGAGCTTAAAATCTTAAGACTTCAAGAAAATAAAAAACCCGAAGCTTTCACTTCGGGTTTTTACGCACTAATAACACTAAGATAAATAGGTTTATCGCAATCGGTCCACAGATTTTACAAGATCTTCATCCTTTTTAATGGCCTTATTGGCCAACACTAAAAAAACGATAGAAAGAACAGGAATAAACATCCCAATACCTTTCTCTGAGATTTCCATCTCTCCAGGTACCATTAGTGTCCAATACACGAAAACTCCTAGTAAAAAAAAGTTTAATAATATATTCACGCGCCCTAAAACAAACTGAAGTTTGCGATTTTTAAACAGAAATATCGTAATAAAAGAGATCGCTGCCGATCCCAGGAACATCGCTAATGCCAACAGTACATCTTCAACATACACCGGTTCTCCTTTAGCATTGCTCCACAAAGAAACAAAAAATATTAAAACTCCACTCAACAATGTGGCAATAAATAAATACACCGTCTGAATTCTTTGTAACATAGAAAAAGTTAAAAATTTAAGGCAAAAATAAGTGTTTCTTTTGAAATTAGGTATCCGAAAAATAAAATAAAGTTGTATTATTGCAACAAGATTGCGTAACCATTTCAACGTAGGTTACTTAAAACCTTCATTTATTTTTTCGATTCTTCCTCGAGAAGTTTATTAGAACAAACAAAAACTTATCATACTTTATTCATGTTTGAAATTTCTGAATTAAAAGCAAAGAAGCTACCCGAGCTTCAGGACATTGCCAAATCTCTGAATGTTCCAAAATTCCGCACACAAAAAAAATTAGACCTGGTGTACAAGATTCTCGATTACCAGGCTGCCAATCCGGCTAAAGTAAAAGAAGCGCTTAGCGAGGAGGATAGCACAAAAGCAAAACCCGCACAGAGTACCGATAAACCCAAAAAAGTGGGGGCCGATAAAAGACCTCCGAAAAAACAGGACGATCGAAAAAATCAGTCTAAGCAGGAACCAAAAACTTCCGGAAGCAATTCTTCAGACGTGCAGAAATCGCATCAAAAGAGACAGGATTCCAGTAAAGATAACGACGATAAGAAGTCTTCAAGAAGCAACGACGAAAAAAAATCTTCAGGTTCTAAACCACATTCTAATAAGAGCGAGAAAAGTTCTCATTCTTCAAAAGAAAATCAGAAGACCAGCAGAGATAATCGAAAAGATTCGCGTGGTAATGCAAACTCGAATAACAGTAATAACGGCAATAACGGCAACAAAGCTGACAGGAATAACGGAAACAGGGATAACCGAAACCGCTATCGCGAGCCCGATTATGAATTTGACGCCATCATAGAAAGTGAAGGAGTGCTGGATATTATGCAGGATAATTATGGTTTTTTAAGATCTTCAGATTACAATTACCTTTCCTCACCCGACGATATTTATGTATCTCAATCGCAAATTCGATTATTTGGATTAAAAACCGGGGATACCGTTTTAGGGCAAATTCGCCCTCCAAAAGAAGGAGAAAAATATTTTCCGCTTATAAAAATCATTAAAATAAACGGCCTGGATCCGCAAGTGGTAAGAGACCGGATATCATTCGAACATTTAACCCCGCTTTTTCCGAAGGAAAAATTCAATATCGCAGAAAGGCAAAGCACCGTTTCCACGCGTATAATCGACCTGTTCTCGCCCATTGGGAAAGGACAACGCGGAATGATCGTTTCGCAGCCGAAAACCGGTAAAACGATGTTATTGAAAGATATCGCCAATGCTATTGCAGCGAATCATCCGGAAGTATATCAAATCATCTTGTTGATTGATGAACGCCCGGAAGAGGTGACTGATATGCAGCGCAACGTAAAAGGCGAAGTGGTAGCTTCAACTTTCGACAGGGAAGCTCACGAGCATGTTCGCGTGGCAAATATCGTGCTGGACAAAGCCAAGAGAATGGTGGAATGCGGACATGATGTGGTAATTCTTTTAGATTCCATTACCCGTTTGGCAAGAGCTTACAACACCGTACAACCCGCCAGCGGTAAGGTATTGAGTGGTGGTGTAGATGCCAATGCCCTGCACAAACCCAAACGTTTCTTTGGAGCTGCGCGTAATATTGAAGGCGGAGGTTCGCTTTCCATTATCGCTACTGCTTTAACCGACACCGGATCTAAAATGGACGAGGTTATTTTTGAAGAATTTAAAGGAACCGGTAATATGGAACTTCAGCTGGACAGAAAAATCGCCAACCGAAGAATTTTCCCAGCGATCGATCTTACTTCTTCCAGTACGCGTCGTGACGATCTATTACTCGACGAAAATACCGTACAGCGT
>JBAVQO010000699.1:0-2586 GCA_049694135.1 Gillisia sp.
GCTAAACCGCATTTCATTCCTGCTGTAGCGGCGTTCCATGTTCAATCCCCATTCCTGAATTTGTTTTTTTGGAAACCTGATTTCGGAATAGGGTATAAAAGCTTCCACGACCCAGTTGTCGTTGTTCACTTTTACGGCGCTGTACCAAACCGCGTTCCAGCTGGAATCTTCATTGAACTTGGTCATTTTTGCATCCAGTTGCACTCCTGCCGCAGTAACAATAAACTCAAGGCTTTGCTGCCGGTCGTTATATCCGTTTATAAAAAAACCAATAAAATCGTCGGTCGCCATGTCGTCTCTTTCTGTGAGTTCTCGGGGTACCTGTTGTGCGTGTGGATCGTACAGTGTGGCGCCAAAATAAATGCCCAGATCGTTGTACACTATTTTTACTTCGGTACGCAAACTGTCCGGTGCCGGTTGCCCATTATGAGGCTGGCGCTCAACAAAGTTTTGGGCTACAGCTGCATTCTGCCATGCAGGATCATTTAAAACTCCATCTATTTTAGGAGCTTCTGTTATTCGGGAAATAGTAATTTTTTTTCTTGGTAGGCTGTCGATTTCCTGGGCAATGATGTTGTGTGATGAAAACAGGAAAATCAAAAAGACAACAATTACTTGCTTCATTTCTGTTCGTTTTACTTAAAAGACCTTTTTTAAAGCAAAATGTTGCAGTAAAATTGAAATTATTTAGGAAAAAATGAGAAAAATCTCTTTAGGTGGTTATAAATGAAGCTTTTATCATTCGCTAATTAACAAAAAAAAGTCATCCCAAAGGATGACTTTAATTTACGTTTTTAAAAAAATAGATTAGTTTACACTTGTGGTGTCTTCTACTTCTTCCATATCGTCAGTATTATTAACTTCCTGTTGAACCTGATCTCCAGCTTCATCAGCAGTATTTTCGATATCGTTACCTACTGCATCTGCAGCGTCTTGTGTTTTTTCCTGAGTACTTTCTCTACAAGAAAAGGTTGAAAAAGAGAGTGCAGCAGCGAATAATAAAAAGAATAATTTTTTCATTGTTAGATATGTTTAATTAGTTGAAGAGACAAATTTAAACTATTTTTTAAACTGACAAAGAACTCTTTTCAGATAAATAACTAATTAATAGTTACAGATTTAAGTGAAAATTTTAGCTTATTCGCAAGGATTTTGCATTTTTATCGCTTAAAACATCTCTTTTGGATCTGCCCAATACTTAACCTTCATTTTTTTCGCCCAGCTCAAAGTATCGCATCGTTTTTTCGTCGATTTCATCTACCACTTTTTGAAGTGCGAGTGAAGTTTTATCGATTTCTTCACCAGTTAGATCTTCAAGAAATTTCTGCTGAATTTTTTCCTTTTTCTTTTCTAAATTCAGGATTTCTTTCTCGAGCTTCCCAAACTCCTTCTGTTCATTATAAGTAAGAGCATTTGCGGAGTCTTTTTTCTTTTCTTTTTTTTCTTCAGAAGAAATTGGTTCATTCTTTTCTGAAGTTTTTTCTGAATTCAGGCTGGCGTATTCCCTGTAATCGGAATAATTTCCGGGAAAATCTTTTACCTGTGCGTCGCCCTGAAACACGAACAAATGGTCTACTATTTTATCCATAAAATAACGGTCGTGAGAAACCACTACCAGGCAGCCAGGAAAATCCAGCAAAAAATTTTCCAGCACATTCAGGGTAACAATATCCAGGTCATTGGTAGGTTCGTCCAGGATCAGGAAATTCGGATTCTGGATGAGAACGGTGCATAAGTACAGGCGTTTTCTTTCGCCTCCGCTAAGCTTTTCCACAAAATCATACTGTTTTTTGCGATCGAACAGGAAGCGTTCCAGCAACTGCTGGGCAGAAATCTGCCGTCCCTTTTTCAGTGGAATGTAATCACCAAACTCTCGAATAACCTCAATGACTTTCTGTCCCGGTTTTATTTTAATTCCTTTTTGAGTGTAGTATCCAAATTTTATGGTATCACCAATAATAATTTTGCCGGTATCGGGAGTGATTTTACCCGTCAGGATGTTCAAAAAAGTGGATTTTCCGGTTCCGTTCTTTCCTATTATTCCTATGCGTTCGCCTTTCTGAAAATTGTATTCGAACTTATCGAGCAGCAGTTTGCCATCGAAGCTCTTGGAAATCTTATGCATTTCAACAATCTTACTTCCAAGCCGTTCCATATTAATCTCCAGCTGCACCTGGTGGTCGTTTCGGCGTTTGGAAGCCCGATCTTTTATTTCGTGGAAATCCTCGATCCGCGACTTCGATTTTGTAGTTCGTGCTTTAGGTTGCCGGCGCATCCAGTCCAACTCTTTCTTATATAGCTGTTTCGCCTTGTCGGTATTGGTTTGTTCCAATTCGATACGGGCTTCTTTTTTATCCAGGTAATATGAATAATTTCCTTTGTAGGTATAAAGGATTCCATCTTCCAGCTCTACAATTTCGTTGCAAACCCGCTCCAGAAAATACCTGTCGTGCGTAACCATAAAAATGGTGAAATTTTCTTTTTTGAAGTAAGCTTCCAGCCATTCGATCATATCTAAATCCAGGTGGTTGGTAGGTTCATCCAGAATTATGAAATCGGGTTTGTTAAGCAGCATTACTGTTAAGG
>JBAVQO010000700.1:0-1696 GCA_049694135.1 Gillisia sp.
ATGTTGTTCGGTTTCTTTATTCTTACAGCTTAAGAACAGATTGACGGCAAGAAAGAATAGAAATATTTTTTTCATAAATAAAGGTTTTAGATTTAATGTAGTTCGATAATCATGGGAGTTTTTCCAGGAACCCTGAGGTTATTGCTGAAAGACACATTTTTTCCTGAAATAACTTCTGTACCAAAATTGCTTCCCGCTAAACCTTCAGCAAACCTCGACAAATCGAGTTCCTGATCTTCGGGATTATTATTCAATATCACCATTACACGTGCGTCGTGGTTGTATCTAAAATACACGTATACATTGTTCTGAGGCAAAAACTGCAGCAACTTACCGAAGTGCAGAACCTCGTGGTTTTTGCGATAATTCAGGAGTTTTTTTGTAAAATCATGGTATTCTTTCTGTATACTTGTTCTTGTTTCGGCCCTGAATGCATCCTGGTTATCGCTTTTCCAGCCGCCGGGAAAATCCCTTCTAATGTCGCCATCACCTTTGCTTTTGTCCCCTCGCATCCCGATCTCATCGCCGTAATAGATTTGTGGAATTCCGCGCGTAGTGGCAATTAAAGTGAGAGCCAATTTGTATTTCGCCAGGTTACCATTAAAGATTTCATTAATTCTATTGGTATCGTGATTGGCCATAAATACCATGATATTATTGCTATTGGCATACAGAAAATCGTTTACAAAATTGTTATAAGCTCTTACCATTCCCTGGCCCCAATTGTTATTTTCTTCGTTAAACATTTGGGTAATAGCATCATGAAGGGTAAAATCCATTACCGTTGGCAGGTGAGAATTATAACTGTCGATAGCCCCTATTGGGCTGTCTTTCTGCCAGTAAGAAATCCTGGCCTGATCGTGCATCCAAACTTCTCCTGTAATATTGAAGTCGGGATATTCATCCATAATGGCTTTTGTCCATTTAGAGATTCCTTCTTTGTCGTTATACGAATAGGTATCCACCCGAAACCCGTCCAGATTGGCATATTCGATCCACCAGATAGCATTCTGAATAAGATAATTAAGCACCAGGGGATTGCTCTGATTTAAATCGGGCATGGTCCTGGTAAACCACCCGCTGGCGCAATATCGTAAATCGTATTGCGAAGCATGAGGATCCATCTGGGTGGTCATTTCATAATTAGATTGCGCATATCCTGGAAACTGATGAATCCAGTTATAAGTTGGCAGGTCTTTAATCATCCAGTGCTCTGCGCTCCAGTGATTTGTTACATAATCCATAATCAGCTTCATGTTTCTGGAATGCAATTCTGAAGCTAACCTTTTATAATCCTGGTTGGTACCGTATCTGGGATCTATATTGTATACATCGCTTTGCGCATAGGTGTGATATGAATAAGAAGGATCGTCGTCTTCCAACAACGGAGTACTCCACACGGCTGTCGCGCCCAAATCTTTTATGTAATCCAGATGATCAATTATTCCCTGGATATCGCCTCCGTGCCTACCTCCGGAAATAGAACGATTTGCCTTTTCAACCATTTCAGGACTGGAATCATTCTCAGGATTTCCGTTGGCGAAACGGTCCGGCATGAGCAAATAAATAACATCGCTGGCATCAAAACCTTTGCGGAAAGCCGAATTTTCTTCTCTTTTTTTAAACTCGTAATCTTTGGAAAAGGCTATCTTTCCGTCTTTCTGAAAATTGATCTTTATCGTACCCGGTTTAATAT
>JBAVQO010000701.1:0-2170 GCA_049694135.1 Gillisia sp.
AGATAAAGCAGTAGAAGAAGGCTGTACAGAAACAGAAGGTATCGTTGTAGCTGCTAATTATAACTGTCCCGGGCAGCTGGTGATTTCCGGAACTGTAGAGGCTGTAGAAAAGGCGTGCGAGATCCTGAAGGAAAAAGGCGCAAGACGCGCAATGATCTTACCTGTAGGCGGCGCTTTCCACTCTCCGCTCATGGAGCCGGCAAGAAAGGAATTGGCCGAAGCTATAGAAAATACCACTTTTTCTAATCCTATCTGCCCTGTTTATCAAAATGTCAGCACAACGGCCGTTACCAATCCTGAAGAGATCAAGAAAAATCTCATTTCTCAGTTAACCGCTCCGGTAAAATGGACGCAATCTGTAGAAAACATGATAAAAGACGGCGCTACTCTTTTTACTGAAGTGGGGCCGGGAAAAGTACTTCAGGGACTTGTAAAAAAAATAGATAGAAATGCCGAAACGGCTTCGGCTGAAGTATAGAAGTTAATAGCAGAAAAGGCTGCTAATTAGTATTAGGAGCCTTTTTTATTCTGATTTTCAGATTCCAACTTTTGTTTCTTCAACATCAGCAAAACCTGCTCTTCTGCAGAAAAAGTCGGAAATTTTTTCATTCCGGGTTTAGTCGTTCATAAAATCAATAACCGTTTTTGTGATATAGTTTATCTGCTCATCGCTCAGTTCTGTGTGCATAGGTAACGAGATTACTTCTTTTACCAGTTGATTGGTCACCGAAAAATCTTCTTCCCGGTATCTTTTATCTTTGTATGCTTTTTGATTGTGAAGCGGAATAGGATAATAAACACCGCAGGGAATTCCTTTCTCATTCAAATGCTTTACGAGCTCATCTCGTTTTCCGTTGGTAATCTTTAGGGTGTATTGATGAAAAACATGGGTATCGCACTTTCCGGCACGGAAAGGGATTACGATGTTTTTTTCACCTTTAAAGGCTTCATCATATTTTAGGGCCGCTTTTTTTAGAGCTTCATTATACACATCGAGATTTGGAAGTTTTGCTCTTAACACCGCAGCCTGCATGCTATCCAACCTGGAATTTACTCCAACCACATCGTGGTGGTATCTCTCATACATCCCGTGGTTTACAATTCCACGGATGGTGTGTGCAAGTTCATCATCATCTGTAAAAATAGCACCGCCATCGCCGTAACATCCCAAATTCTTGGAAGGAAAAAAGGAAGTAGAACCTACCTTTCCGATAGTGCCTGTTTTAAAGGTTTTTCCGTCGCGGGTATGATAACTGGCACCAATCGCCTGCGCATTATCTTCAATAACAAACAAATTATGTTCCCGGGCAATCTGCATTATGGAATCCATATCGGCAGTTTGCCCGAAAAGGTGCACAGGAACTATAGCCCTGGTTTTGGGGGTAATGGCTTTTTTAATGGCATCAGGATCAATATTAAAAGTATCGGGCTCTACATCTACCAAAACAGGCGTTAGCTGGAGCAGTGCAATAACCTCAACAGTAGCCGCAAAGGTAAAATCTGCGGTTATCACCTCATCTCCGGGTTTTAATCCCAGCCCCATCATGGCGATTTGAAGCGCATCGGTTCCGTTGCCACAGGGAATTACATGTTTTACGCCCAGATATTCTTCAAGTTCTTTCTGAAAATTCTGAACTTCCGGACCATTTATAAAGGAAGAATTTTCCATAATCTCCGCAAGCGAAGCATCTATTTTGTCTTTTATACCAGCATATTGACCTTGCAGATCAACCATTTGTATTTTTTTCATATCATCTTTTTGTAATGCAACGAAAATACGAAATATAGCCCCTAACACCAATGCATTTTTAAGGAAAGGCTTATTTTAGCGATTAAAATCGGCCATCTTGCAGACACTCTATAACATCTTCTTGCAGATTGTAAAAACCATACTCCCTATTACCGGTTTTTTCAGTTCAAAAATGAAACTTTTTGTTGAAGGAAGAAAAAGCACTTTTCTCATTCTTGAGTCCAGGATAAAACCTGAAGATAAATGTATTTGGTTTCATACCGCGTCCCTGGGAGAATATGAACAGGGACTGCCAATTATGGAGCTAGTGAAGGAAAAATACCCTGAATATAAAATAGTGCTGAGTTTTTTTTCACCTTCAGGATATGAGGTTAAAAAGAAAAGTAAGATTTCCGATGTCGTGGTGTATTTGCCTCTTGA
>JBAVQO010000702.1:0-4244 GCA_049694135.1 Gillisia sp.
CTACCGGTATAGGAAATACCAACAGTGAATTTGGAGGGCCTTTAAGTTCGGCAATTAACCTGGATCCTATTACTCCGGTAGTAGTGACCGATCCGGCGGTAGCAAATTCAAATTTATATGCTTCAAATCCTGTTCTTAGAGATGCCATGGGAAATCCTTATGGAATATCTTCTTTGGTTGGGCAGGAAATGACGAACCCTATTGCGTACGCTAAAACAAGATTAGGAAATTACGACTGGTCAGACGATTTTGTTGGGAACGCCTATTTAGAATTTACTCCTATTGAAAATTTGGTATTTAGATCGACCGTTGGGGGAAAACTTGCTTACTGGGGTGGAGATGCGTTTACGCCCGTATACTTCTTAAGCAACAACGTTAATACTATACAAAACACTTTAAGCCGAAATACCAATAAAGGATTTGGATGGAATATTGAAAATACTCTTTCTTATACCCGTGATTTCGGAAAACATAATTTCACTCTTTTATTAGGCCAGGGAACTTATGTGGATGGAATTACCAGTGGCACGAATGTTAATTATTCTGATATTCCTGCAGATAATTACAAAGATGCATCCTTTAACTTCAATATTCCGCCTACCAAGAGGTTGGGAAGTGCCTATACAAATGATGGTCACCGCGTGGTTTCCTTATTCTCTCGTCTGAACTATAACTACGATGAGAAATATTTGTTTACAGGGATTATTCGTCGTGATGGTTCAACAAATTTCGGCCCGAATAATAAATACGGAATTTTTCCCTCTTTTTCTGCAGGTTGGGTAGTTTCAAAAGAAGACTTCTGGAAGGACAATGAAATAGTAAATACCTTAAAACTAAGAGCAGGATACGGTGTAACAGGGAACGATGCTATTCAGCCGTTTGGATATTTAGCTCTTATTGGAGGCGGAAGAAACTATACTATAGGAAATACAGGTGAAATTGTATATACCGGATATAGCCCAGATGCTCCTGCAAACCCAGATTTAAAATGGGAAGAAACTTCGCAGCTTAACATTGGTTTCGATGCACGTTTCTTAAACCATCTAACCATGACGGCGGAATATTACAAGAAAAAAACCAATGGAATCCTGCAACATTACGACCTTCCAGGATATGTGGGATCAACCGGAAGCCCTGTAGGAAACGTTGCCGATATGAGCAATACCGGTTTTGAACTCGAACTGGGCTATAACAATGATTTTGGTGATTTCCAATTTTCAGCAAACGGTAATGCTTCATATTTAAAAAATGAAGTAACTTACTTGGGCCAGGGTAAAGAATTTATTACCACCGGAGCTGCTGGATTCCAATCTATGGGCGATGTAACAAGAACTCAGGTAGGACAGCCCTATAATTCCTTTTATGGCTTCCGCACCAACGGAATCTTTCAGACTACTGAAGATGTACAGAATTACACCAATTCCGATGGCACCGTTATTCAGCCAAACGCGGTACCAGGAGATTTTAAATGGGTAGACACCAACGGAGATGGCAAGATCACCGACGACGACAAACAATTCCTGGGTAGTCCTCTCCCTAAATATACGTTTGGTTTAACTCTAAATCTAACCTATAAAAATTTCGATTTAATGGTTTTCACCCAGGGAGCTGTAGGTAATAAAATCTTCCAGGGATTAAGAAGGTTGGATATTTTAAACTCTAACTACCAAACAGAAGCTTTAAGCCGCTGGACAGGACCGGGTACTTCTAACACCTATCCGAGGTTGACCAATGAAGATTCCAACGGTAACTTTGGTAGAATGTCAGATTTCTATCTTGAAGACGGAGATTATGTTCGAATAAAAATAGCCCAATTGGGATATACTTTACCAGAAAATCTTATCAATAAAATAGGTGCCGATAAACTCAGGATCTATGTTACCGGAGAAAATTTATTAACCCTTACAAACTATACAGGTTACGATCCTGAAATTGGAGGAAATGTTCTTGGAATAGACCGGGGATACTATCCCCAGGCGAGATCTATCCTGGTTGGTGCTAATGTACAATTTTAAAAAAATAATTATGAAAACGAACACAATCAAGTTTTTATTCTTAGCCTTTGCCACGGTTCTTACCATGGTATCCTGTAGCAAAGACTTTTTGGAACTTCAACCCAAAGGGAGCAATCTCGAATCTAACTACTATAAGAATCAGAGTGAAGCTTTTGCCGGTCTTGTTGCCGTATACGATGTGATGAGAAAATATTCGGGAGGATTTGAAAACATGGTAACTTTCATGAATGCCGGTTCAGACAACTTTGTTGCAGGAGGCGGTGGTGCTACCGATGGAGTGGGCATACATAGTTTTGCTAATTTTACCATTAGTCCTACCACCATTCCAGGAAGTTACTGGAGCGACTTTTACCAGGGAGTTTTCCGCGCCAACTTTTTACTAACAAAATTACCGGATGTTCCTATGGATGATGCCGTAAAAGCAAGATACACAGCTGAAACAAAAGCTTTACGTGCCATTTATTACTTCAATCTTGTAAAGATGTTCCGAAACGTGCCTTTAATTACAAAGCCTTTGGAAACTTCAGAATTTAATAATGTTCCGCAAGCAGCTCCTGAAGAGGTTTATGCACAGATTGAACAGGATTTAAAGGAAGCAATGCCTGATTTACCAATGACAGTTACTGCAGATGAAGAAGGACGGCTTTCCAAAGGTGCCGCACAAGCTATGCTAGGAAAGGTGCTTTTGTTTGAAGGAAAAAACAGCGAAGCTGCTGCACAACTTGCTGAAGTAAACGGCACTCCCGGAGAAACCAGCCAGTACGGTTATAAACTGCTCGATAATTATAATGATCTTTGGGTGGTAAGCAATAAATTCAATAGTGAATCTATTCTTGAAGTGGCACATACCAACGCTTCCAGCTCTGGTTGGGGTAACTGGGGTAGCGGGTCTGATGAAGGAAATACCGTTAACATAATGGTGGGTCCGCGTTCATACACAAAATTAGGTCCGGATGCTCCCGATCTTCCTTCAGGATGGAGCTTTAATCCCGTTTTACCTGAATTGTATGATCTGTTAAAAGAAGATCCTCGTTTCAACGCAACGGTACTTGATATGAAGGCACTAAAAGCTGCCGGACAGGCAGATTATATTCCAGGATACAACGACACGGGTTATTTCCTAAATAAATTTATTCCACGTCAGTCAGATGTTACCACCGGGACTGGAGAACCTGTACTAAACTATAAACAAAATGTATATGTAATTCGCCTTGCCGATACCTACTTGTTGGAAGCTGAAGCGTTAGGAGGAACAGGTGCCCGTGCTCAGGCTTTACTCGATGCAGTGAGAGCAAGAGTAGGATTGCCAAGCGTTCCTGTTTCTTTGGATGCGATCGCTAAGGAACGAAGATTGGAATTGGCAGGAGAAGGACATCGTTTCTTTGATTTGGTTAGAACCGGTAAAGCTGCCGAAGTGTTGGCAGATCGTGGTTTTACGCCTGGCAAAAATGAAATCTTACCTATTCCTTATAAGGAATTACAGAATACTATAATTGTTCAAAATCCAGGATACTAACTAAACAAAAGAAAATGAAAAACATTAAATTAATTTTAAGTTTTGTCCTTTTGGCGGTCGTGGCGGTAAGCTGCAGCATTCCTGACGGGATAGATCAAGATACAACGGTAAATACTCCAGCTTCTTCGAATTTAAACGCCGTTTTCAATATAAGTAACGATAACTCTGGAAATGTAAGTATCACACCTACTGGAGAGAGTATTACAAAATTCATAGTGGATTTTGGCGATGGCTCCGGAACAGAGGCCAGTACTACGCTTTCTCCCGGCGACAAAGCAACACATTCTTATCCCGAGGGAGACTTTACAGTAACTGTTACAGGAATGAATGTGGCCGGCGAAAAGACTTCACAAACTTTTCCACTTACGGTGACATATCGAGCTCCTGAGAATTTAACAGTTACTCCTACTGTAACTGGTTATGATGTAACTGTTTCTGCAGATGCTCAATACGCGAATTCATACCTGGTGTACTACGGAGATGCTACAGATGAGGTAGGAACTCCTATGGCGTTAGGCGAAACTCTTCCGGCACATACATATGCTGCTGCAGGTACCTATGATTTAAAGGTTGTAGCTTTAAGCGGCGGGGCTGCTACCACCGAAACAACAGTTCCGGTAACCATTTACGATCCTTTCCAGTTGCCTATTACTTTCGATAATCCCAATGCGAATTATTTCTTTGGCACCTTCGATGATTGGGGAACACAACAA
>JBAVQO010000703.1:0-2594 GCA_049694135.1 Gillisia sp.
TAGGAAGAATCGAAAACACTCCCGTCAGTCAACATCCCTTTGTAATGAACAGAAACGGTCTTTCCTTTTTCTGCCTTTGCTCCTTCTCCCTTTTCTTCTATTTTATACCGAAGTCCGCTGGAAGTTTTTTCGAAGCCCTCAGATATTTTTCCCAGAAATTCATCCTGTTGCTTTTTTGCAGCAGCTTCTCTTTCGGCTTTGGCTCCATTGAAAGATCGAAATTCTTCAACAGCATTAAAATCTTCGGCTGCTTTTCCTTCTCTTATAATTTCAACTTCTTTAATTTCATCGCCTTGCGAAATAGCATTTACCACTTCCTGACCTTCTACTACATGTCCAAAAACGGTATGTTTCCCATCTAACCAGGGAGTCTCGATATGAGTGATAAAAAACTGGCTTCCGTTAGTTCCCGGACCGGCATTGGCCATCGATAGAATTCCGGGCCTGTTATGTTTAAGATCAGGATGAATTTCATCTTCAAAGTTATAACCCGGGCCACCGGTGCCATTTCCTTTAGGATCACCTCCCTGAATCATAAAATCGGGGATTACCCGGTGAAATTTCAGTCCGTTATAATAAGGTTTTCCCTGCGGAATTGCTTTGTTTTCGAGATTTCCCTCTGCCAATCCAACAAAGTTTCCCACAGTGCCGGGAGTTTTTTCAAATTCCAGTTGTACTAATATTTCACCTTTAGAAGTATGGAATTTAGCATATAATCCGTCTTGCATGTCGCTGTTTTTATGTTAGAATTGCAAAGATATGAAATTAGCCTGAAGAGTGGAAAGTGAGAATTACGGAGGGAGGAGTGAGAAAAGAGAAAAGAGAAATTAAAGATTTTAAATTCTAAATTTTGAATTCTGAATTCCGACTAATTTTTCTCCCTCCGAATACTGATGAAGAAATGAGAAAAGAGAAGTGAGAAGTATTTTGAATTCAGAAATTCCAGAAGCCCCGCGCGTTGAACATTCAAACCTTTGAACTTTCAACCTTGAACCTTTATTAATTCGCTACTTCACTAATGAACTTTATGCGATACAACCGAAGTTCTTCATCATCGTAATCACCATCGAATTCTTCGAGTGCATCTTCTATTTTATCGGTTTCGGCTTCGAGAAAATAATCGTGGATTTCTTCCTGCTGATCTTCATCCAGGATATCATCCAACCAGTAATCTATATTCAGTTTTGTACCGCTGTACACAATAGCCTCCATTTCTTTGATAAATTCAGGCATTTCCATTCCTTTTGCAGATGCGATATCATCCAGCGGAAGCTTTCTATCGATATTTTGAATGATATAAAGTTTTAGTCCACTATTGGCACCGGTGGATTTTACTACCAGATCGTCGGGGCGGGTAATATCATTATCTTCAACATATCGTTCAATAAGAGCAACAAATTCTGACCCGAATTTCCTGGCTTTGCCCTCACCCACTCCGTGGATATTGCTCAATTCTTCCAGAGAAATGGGATATTTGAGAGCCATATCCTGTAGGGAAGGATCCTGAAACACCACAAAGGGTGGCACACCATGTTGTTTGGCTACTTTTTTTCGCAATTCTTTCAACATTTTTACCAGCTGCACATCTACATCGCCTACATTGGTTTTTGAAGAATTTGCTTCCTCTTCCGCAGCCTGATTAAAGATATGATCTTCCGTCATCATAAATGATCTTGGCTGCTTGAGAAATTGTTCTCCTTTTTCGGTAAGTTTTACTACGCCATAGGTTTCAATGTCCTTCCGAAGCATTCCTGACACTAACACCTGCCGCAATAAAGCCATCCAGTAGGCGGAATCTTTATTTTTTCCTTTCCCAAAGAGCGGATTCTCATCGGTTTTATGCGAAAGAATAAGGGCGTTGGATTTTCCTACCACGGTATTTACCACTTCCTTCGATTTATACAACTGATTGGTGGCTTTAACTGTCTGTAGCAGCAATTCTACTTCATTTTTGGCCTCATGCTTTTTCTTGGGATTACGTACATTGTCATCCATCGATGCACCTTCTCCCGTTTTCTCATCAAATTTTTCGCCAAAATAATGAAGCAGGAATTTACGACGGGAAATGGAAGTTTCGGCATAAGCAACGACCTCCTGCAGCAACGCCTGACCGATTTCCTGTTCGGCTACGGGTTTGCCGCTCATAAATTTCTCCAGCTTTTCAATATCTTTATAGGAATAGAATGCAAGGCAATGGCCTTCGCCTCCGTCGCGGCCGGCACGACCTGTTTCCTGGTAATAGCTTTCCAGGCTTTTAGGAATATCATGGTGAATTACAAATCGTACATCGGGTTTATCGATTCCCATTCCAAAGGCAATCGTTGCCACCACCACATTGATATCTTCCATAATGAACATATCCTGGTGTTTAATACGGGTTTTGGCATCCAGACCGGCGTGATAAGGAACCGCAAGAATACCGTTTACCTGAAGGGTTTGCGCTAATTCTTCGACCCTTTTGCGGCTTAAACAATAAATAATTCCCGATTTGCCGTCGTTTTGCTTTACAAACCGAATAATATCTGCAACTACATTTTTGGTTTTGGGTCGGATTTCATAATATAAATTGGGCCGGTTAAAGCTCGCTTTAAAGG
>JBAVQO010000704.1:0-2581 GCA_049694135.1 Gillisia sp.
GGATAAACAATGGGATTAAAACCTTTACGATCTTTTGAAGAATCAGGATACTGCATTCGTACGCTTATCACCTGATTTTTTCGATCTACTTGGCGTTTTCCGACTTTTGGAACCGGTTGCCATTACCCGGTGTAGGTTCTAAACGAAGATCACCATTTGTGGCAACCCGCAGTCCATTTTGAATAATGCCTACGCCGCTCTGGTGTTGATAACGGATATATGAATTTATTCTTTACGAACGACTGGAAACCGGTTTCCTTTAAGAATACCTCTAAAGAGAATATTAGAAAACATTATTATCTCGATCATGTTTCTTTCGGTCATGATGTTGAAACAGCTTATTTAGTGTTGGAAGCCTCTCATGTGCTGGGACTAAAGGATGAAGATCTTACGTTGCAACGGGGTAAAAAATGGTGGACCATGCCTTAAAAAATGGCTGGGATGAAAAGGTTGGGGGCTGTTATGACGGTGGATATTATTACCAGGGGAAGGAAAAGATCGCTATCGTAAATGCCGATAAAAACTGGTGGTGCCAGGCAGAAGGCCTTAACTCTTTATGATCATAGATATGTATTTTCCAAACGATAAAATGAATTATAGAGCTCATTTCAACAAGCTGTGGGATTATACTGAAAGATATTTAATGGATCCAGTTTTCGGCGGTTGGTATGAATGGGGCATTGATGAACGACCTGAGTCTGAAAATAAGCTAAAAGGCCACATTTGAAAAGCTTCTTACATAATCTTAGGGCACTTGCTAATTGCATCAATCACCTCGAAAATCAGGAAATTTTCTAAGATTACTTCATAATTTACTGATGCCTCTAACCATTAGAGAGGGAAAAGATAACGGGCGGTAAATCCATTTCTTATCCGCACTACAACCTTTATCATTTGGCCAGGTCTTTCTCGGTGGTTATCTTGATCAGAAGTTTCTTTGATCACAGCCCGCGCTTAATTCAATGAAAGCTCTAGCGGGAAAGTGTAGTAAACTAAAGGCTGCGTTTCATTTCTCATTTTTGACCTTGAACTGCAGTTTTGGTTTTTAGTTATTGGATAATTTTCAGTAGGATCAAAAAAAGGAGGCTTCAAAAATTTACTTTTGAAGCCTCTTTTCCGGTATGTTCTTGTTACTTCTTTGTTAACCTCAATGCAAGCACATCGTGTGGAGGTACTTCGGCTTTGAGTACTTTTCCGGTGTTCTTCAGTTTTTTGCCTTTCCAGAGGTCATTTACTTCAAAAGTACTTTTTGAAAAATCTACTGCATAATCAAAATCCGGATCTTTGATTTTGTGGGCTTCCCAGTCGAATTCAACCTTCCTTGGCTCCTCGGTGCGATTAAGAAAGGTGATTGCCCATTCCCCGTCTGCCAAAGGTTTGAACCACGTTTCAAGTCCATCTTTTGTCGAATATTCGAAAGCCTGCACTCCCAGTGAGTCCTGATCTATAGCAATAATCTTTTTGTTAGTAAGGATCTTGCGTGTAGCTTCACTCATGTTGTTAAGGTCATTGCCGGCAACTAAAGGTGCTGACAGCATGCTCCACATCGTGAAGTGGGCTCTGTCTTCGCTTTCACTCATTCCGTTGCCCACTTCCATCATATCGGGGTCATTCCAATGGCCGGGGCCCGCGTACTTCCTTAGCCCGTCCTGCATATCCAGAATGCGCATAACACCCCATGAAGACCAGTCTCCGTGGTCTTCCTCGCAGTCAAAACACGGAAAGATATCTCCGGTAGTCCTCCAGGTGTGGGCTATATCTTTTGCCCATTTCCAGGGCTGATTTTCACCCCATTCGCACATAGCAAACAACACAGGTCTTCCTGCGGAATATAAGGCATTTCCCATAGTGGTGTAGGAGGCTTCGGCATTTTGGCTGCCGGTATTGCACCAGTCGTACTTGAGATAATCTACGCCCCATTCAGCATAAGTGAGGGCATCCTGATATTCGTGGCCCCGGCTTCCCGGTTTCCCACCACAGGTTTGGGTGCCGGCATCAGAATAGATCCCAAATTTTAGCCCTTTGGAGTGAACATAATCGATCAAGGCTCTCATTCCTGATGGGAATTTTTCCTTGTTCTCGTGGATAAAACCCTTTTCATCCCGTTGACCATGCCAGCAGTCGTCTACAATGATATATTCATATCCGGCATCTTTCATGCCGCTTTCTACCATTGCATCTGCTGCTTTCTTTATGACTTCTTCATTTATATCACAGGCAAATTTGTTCCAGGTATTCCAGCCCATAGGTGGGGTTTCCGCGAGGCCTTGGAATTTTTGAGCAAAGCCATTTATGCTTAACAAAAGTGAGGCGAGTAGTATTATTTTTTTCATTTTTGAGGATTTTAGCTCATTTTCTTTTCAGTAGGTGATTTCTCACGAATTTTCCAGAAGCGGAAAAGTTTTTCGGATTTTTAATTCCTTGTGGACCCGTTCCTGGTAATAAAGCTGCCGAAGATTCGTCTTTGTTTGCAACCGACCAGTTGGCTGAAGAAAGCTTGTGTTGGTTCATGAATTCATACCATCTTTTAGTCTCTTCTTTGGCTACAGGACCATCTCCATCGGCATTGACGGTGCCATAC
>JBAVQO010000705.1:0-4712 GCA_049694135.1 Gillisia sp.
GGCAAACGGCGGGATTTTCAGAAAAGGAGATCGAGATAAATAAATTCACAGATGGCACTCTTGCCCTTCCCGACAGCATCAGCAAACCTCCGTTGGTGATTTTTATCCAGGGCTCCGGCCCCACCGATCGCAACGGAAATTCGCGCCTGGCAAAAAATGACGGCATCAAAAAAATCGCGCAGCAGCTGGCAACCCGAGGAATCGCCTCCTATCGCTTCGACAAGCGTATCTTTAAGATGGACCAATTCAATTTAAAGGAGGAGGATTTACGGTTTGAAGATTTTGTTACCGATGTGGATTCTGTACTATCGTATTTTAAATCCCGCAAAGAATTCGGAAAAATCATCCTGGCCGGACACAGCGAAGGCTCTTTAATAGGAATCCTGGCGGCCGAAGAGGAAGGTGCAGATGCGCTTATTTCCCTTGCCGGCGCAGGACGGCCGATAGATGACATCATTGTGGAACAAATTGCAAAACAAAGCCCACAGCTTTCCGAAAATGCCCGAACCGCACTAGATGAAATTCGCAAAAACGGAAGTACTACCAATTATAATCCGCTGCTGGAGTCTATTTTTCGAGCCAGCGTTCAGCCTTTTATGGCTTCCTGGATGAAGTACGACCCCGCCGCCGAAATGGCGAAATTAAAAATCCCGGTGCTTATAATAAATGGCACCAAAGATATTCAGGTGGATGTTGAAGATGCCAGGTTATTATACGAAGCAAATCCGGATTCAAAACTGGTACTTATAGATGGTATGAATCATATCTTCAGAAAAATTGAAGGCAACGATCTGGAAAATGTAAAAACTTACAACGAAGCCACTCTTCCGTTACATTCGGAATTGATTCCGGTTTTAGTAGATTTTATAAAATCAGTAGAATAGAATGAGCAAAAAGAAAGCTTTTGCGTTACGACTGAATGAAGATTTGCTTAAAGCAATAGAGAAATGGGCTTCCGATGAATTCAGAAGTACCAATGGACAATTGGAATGGGTGATTTCGAAAGCTTTAAAAGATGCTAACCGGTATCCAAAAAACACTAAATCCAAAGAGTAAATGAGGTATAAAATAGTATTTTCGGACATTGACGGCACCTTGTTAGATAAAGACCGTGCGCTTTCCCCCGCCACTCTTCAGGAAATTAAAAAACTGAAAAACAGGATTCCTTTTATTCTTATTTCCGCCAGAATGCCTTCGGCAATGCATCATCTTCAAAAAGATCTTGATATTCAGGAACAGCCAATTATTTGTTACAACGGCGGATTAATTTTAGATCAAAAGAAAGTGTTACATTCTACAACCATCCCTATCCCGATTGCTGAAGATATTTGCGCGCAAAATAAAAACCAAGTGCATTTAAGCCTTTATCATGCAGATGAATGGTATGTTCCTGAAATGGATGAATGGGCACTTCGTGAAGAAAACAACACCAAAGTAAGTCCACAAATAAAATCGAATTCTAAAGTGATTCAGAAGTGGAAAAAAGAACAAAAAGGAGCCCATAAAATAATGGCTATGGGAGAGGTTTCAGGTATTGATTCCATAAGAGATTACTTGCATGAGAAGTATGGAGATGAGCTTCACTTGTACCGTTCGAAAGAAACCTATCTGGAGATCTCTCCAAAAAACATTTCGAAATTTTCTGCCATAGAAATTCTTCTGAAAGATTACTTTACCGAGGTGAGCCTGGAGGAATGCATTGCTTTTGGCGACAATTACAATGATTTGGAAATGCTTCAAAAAGTGGGATTGGGAATTGCAGTTGAAAATGCCCGAGCAGAAGCTAAAGAAGTCGCAAAACACATTACAGCCCATCACAAAGAAGATGGAGTCGCTCAAGGCCTTAGACAGTTTTTAAAACATTTGTAGCTTATTTTGAAAGAGCCAAAGGAAAAATGAGCATAAATTTCCCAGGGAAAAGGCATATAAAATGCAAAATATGAGAAAAATCGTATTTTGCCGTTCCTAGAACAAAACAAATGGAAAACGCCCCTTTAGTAAGCAATGATGCTGTTGTCTTTGGAATTTTAATGCTGTCACTGGGTTTTGTGTTTTACACTTCTTCAATAAAAAGTGGCTTTTGGTATAAATTTTACAAGATCGTTCCGGGCCTTTTAATGTGTTATTTATTGCCGGCCATTTTTAATAGCTTGGGAATAATTTCAGACTCTACCTCGCAACTTTATTTTATGGCCAGCCGGTATCTTTTGCCGGCAGCCTTGGTTTTAATGACGCTAAGCATCGACCTGAAGGCTATTTTTAACCTTGGCCCCAAAGCACTGATCATGTTTTTTACCGGAACGGCAGGAATTATTATCGGGGGCCCACTTGCCATTCTTTTAATCTCTGTTTTTTCTCCCGAAACAGTAGGCGGCATTGGACCCGATGCGGTGTGGAGAGGTCTTTCTACATTGGCGGGAAGCTGGATTGGTGGCGGAGCAAACCAGGCGGCAATGTTGGAAATTTACGAATACAATCCAGATTTGTACGGTGGAATGGTGCTGGTGGATATCGTAATTGCAAACCTTTGGATGGCTATTCTGCTCATGGGAATTGGAAGAAACGAACAGATTGATAAATGGATTAAAGCAGACAATTCGGCCATTGTAGAATTAAAAAACAAAGTAGCTGCGTATTCAGATAAAGTAAAAAGAATTCCCACTCTTCCAGATTTTGTGATCATTTTATCCCTGGCATTTGGAGCGGTGGGAATCGCTCATTGGGGCGCGGATGGAATTTCTGCATATCTTACCTCCCATTTTGAGGTTTTTAACGACAATAAAAGTGCACTAGCTTCTTTTGCTTCTTCCTTTTTCTGGATGATTAGCATCGCCACCGCTTTGGGAATCCTTCTTTCCTTTACGAAATTTAAAAAGTACGAAGGCGCCGGAGCCAGTAAAATTGGAAGTCTTTTTATTTACATCCTGGTGGCAACTATAGGTATGAAGATGGACCTGGGAATGGTTTTCGATAACCCGGGACTTATAGCTGTTGGTTTGGTTTGGATGAGCATTCATGCGCTATTGCTTATCGTGGTTGCTAAAATTATAAAAGCACCTTACTTTTTCCTGGCAGTGGGCAGTCAGGCAAATGTGGGGGGCGCTGCCAGCGCGCCAGTAGTTGCAGCTGCTTTTCATCCTTCCCTGGCCACTGTTGGGGTACTGCTCGCGGTTTTTGGTTACGTGGTAGGAACATACGGAGCTATATTGTGCACAATTTTAATGCAAATGGCCGCTCACAGTTAGTTATAATTCAAAAATTATAAGATATTTGCCACCCGAAATCAGTTCTGGAACCTCACAGTATTTCCGGAAGGGTTTTCAGAAAAAGTATTCTATAATGAAAAAGTTTATTTTATTATTTGTTTGCGCGGTTAGTATTCTTGCTTGTTCTGAAAAGGAAAGCAATCTGCTTGTAAAGGGAAATGTAAAGGGCCTCAAAAAAGGAATTTTATACCTTCAGCGGATTGATGATACTTTGCTTGTTAATGTAGATTCTATGAAGGTTAACGGAGATGCAAACTTCGAATTTCACGACTTCATCAAAAGTCCGCAGATCATGTATTTATATCTTCAAAAAGTAGATAATACCGATTACGATGATCGAATAGAATTCTTTGCAGAACCGGGAGAAATCACCATCAATACCAATTTAAAACATTTTGATACCGAAGCAAAAATCGTGGGTTCTTCAAATGAAGAAAAACTGGAAGAATACAAAAAGATGATGAGCCGCTTTAACGATAAAAACCTGGATCTTATCAAGAAAAATTTTGAAGCTGAAAAAGATCATGACGAAGAAGCAATCATAGCTTTAGATAAAGAGTACAGCCAGTTGCTAAAAAGAAAATATCTTTATACCGTGAATTTCGCCATAAATAACAAGGATAAAGATATCGCTCCTTATTTGGCTCTTTCCGAAGTTTTTGATGCCAATATTAAATATCTCGACACCATTTATAATTCTCTTACACCACAGGTGAAAAAATCCAAGTACGGTAAGGCTCTAAAAGATTTTTTGAAAGAACGACGGAAAAACGAAAAGCTGGAGAAAAAGGTCAAGAAAGAGGATTAACCGCAATTTTAAAGGTTTTACCACAAGTATTAATATTTCATTAGGCCTTGGTGCCTGAAGGTTTTCCTAACTTTACGGAAAACCATTTACATGTCTTCACAGAAACACGTTCAAAAAGAATACGATCTTATTTGTGTAGGGGGAGGAATTATGAGCGCCACCCTTTCCTTAATGCTGAAGTTGCTGAATCCTGCCATTAAAATTGCCATTTTTGAAAGATTGCCGCAGGTAGCACAGGAAAGTACGGCGGCCTGGAATAATGCAGGAACAGGACATTCGGCACTTTGCGAACTAAATTATACTCCGAAACAAAAAGACGGAAGTATAAATATTAGTAAAGCCATAGAGATCTTTACCCAATTCGAACAGTCCAAAGAATTCTGGAGCTATCTTGTAAAACAGCATATTCTGGACGATCCTCAAAGATTTATTCATTCCATTCCGCATCATAGCTGGGTTCGTGGAAAAGAAAACGCTGATTTTTTGGAAAAAAGGTACAAAGCCATGACCGCTTCACCTTTGTTTGAAACTATGAAATTTACACGGGAAATTTCAAAAATGAAAGAATGGTTTCCATTAATTGCCGAAAACAGGGATGCTTCTGAAGAAATGGCCGCTACCAGAATGGAAATAGGTAC
>JBAVQO010000706.1:0-1578 GCA_049694135.1 Gillisia sp.
CTTTGGTAGCATGGAACGCTTTGTGGCTGTGCTACTTGAAAACACCGGCGGTAATTTCCCACTCTGGTTAATGCCTGAACAGGCTATCATTCTCTCTCTCAGTGAGAAATATGAAAAATACTCACAAAAAGTTTTAACTTTGCTGGAAAATAACGAAATTCGCGCCCTGGCAAATAACCGGAACGACACCATAGGTAAAAAAATAAGGGAAGCTGAAATGAATAAGATCCCTTATATGCTTATTGTAGGCGAACAGGAAGAGAAGGATGGTACGGTTTCTGTACGAAAACATGGAGAAGGGGATATTGGAACCATGACCGTTTCAGAATTTTCCGAATTAATAAAAAAAGAAATAGAAAAGACGCTGCACGCGTTTGAAGTTTAATTAAAATTATAGAGCCATAGCAATACGAAGAAAAAGATCTAAGCGACCGCTAAGAGAAATCAAAGAAGACCAACACCGTATTAACAATAAAATACGTGTAGATGAAGTGCGCCTGGTAGGCGATAATGTTGAAATGGGTGTATACCCAACCAAAAAAGCAATGGAAATTGCTGAAGAACAAGGTCTTGATTTAGTAGAAATTTCTCCTAATGCCAAACCACCGGTTGTAAAGGTAATGGATTACAAGAAGTTTCTTTACGAGCAGAAGAAACGCGAAAAAGCGATGAAGGCGAAAGCCAGCAAAGTGGTTGTAAAAGAAATACGATTTGGGCCGCAAACCGATGATCACGATTACGAATTTAAAAAGCGTAATGCAGAAAAATTCCTTAAAGATGGGGCAAAATTGAAAGCTTTTGTATTCTTTAAAGGTAGATCGATTGTGTTTAAAGATCAGGGACAAATCTTATTGCTGCGTCTGGCGCAGGATCTTGAAGAAGTAGGTAAAGTAGAACAAATGCCGAAACTTGAAGGAAAGCGAATGACGATGTTTATGGCTCCCAAGAAAACAAAATAAGAACGTTAATATAAATAAGAAGAGCATGCCAAAAATGAAAACAAAATCCAGTGCCAAAAAGCGTTTTAAGCTTACCGGTACCGGTAAAATCAAAAGAAAGCACGCGTTTAAAAGCCATATCTTAACCAAGAAGTCTAAAAAACGTAAGCTTGCTCTAACGCATAGTACCCTTGTGGACGAAGCCGATGAGAGAAATATCAAACTTCAACTTAGATTAAAATAAGTTGAACCCTTTGATGGTTTAAACAATTTAAAAACCCTGGAGTATGGCCACACTTCGACTGCGCTCAGTGTGACAGTTAGAAGTAAAGTGTCGATTATCGACCGCCTGCTACAAAAAAATTAAAATTATGCCAAGATCAGTAAATTCAGTTGCCAAGAGAGCCAGAAGAAAAAAGGTTCTTAAGCAAGCAAAAGGTTACTTTGGACGTCGTAAAAACGTATGGACAGTAGCTAAAAACGCGGTAGATAAAGCAATGTTATATGCTTACCGTGACCGTAAAAACAAGAAAAGATCTTTCCGTTCGCTTTGGATCATGCGTATAAACGCTGGTGCAAGAATGCACGGAATGTCTTATTCTCAATTCATGGGAGGTTTAAAAGCTAATGAGATCAATTT
>JBAVQO010000707.1:0-5305 GCA_049694135.1 Gillisia sp.
CACAATAGCACACTTCGGGAGAGCAAAAAAATAGGATTTTACGGATTAGATGTTTATAGTCTTTGGGATTCAATGCAAATCATGCTTGCTTATTTAGAAAAAGAAGATCCGGATACAGCTGAACTGGCAAAGCAGGCTTACAGGTGCTTTGAACCTTATGAAGAATCGGATTCTTATGCTTCCGTTTTCAGACATTCAAAAGAAGGTTGCAAAGAACAGGTGGTAAAATTACTCAAGCAGGTAAGACAGCGAGTGCATGAGTATGACATAGAAAAAGAGGCCGCTTTAAACGCAGAAATCAATACTCTTGTAATGGCCAATGCAGAAAATTATTACCACGCAATGGCAGATCTGGCAGATGAATCCTGGAACGTTCGGGACCGGCATATGGTGGAAACTTTGGATATTCTCATGGATTATCACCCCTCTGATGCGAAAGCTATTGTTTGGGCACACAACACCCACGTAGGAGATGCGAGGGCCACAGATATGGCCTCAGGCGGACTCATAAACGTAGGCCAACTGGTAAGAGAAAACCATTACAGGGATGGGGTACATGTCGTAGGATTCGGAACTTACACAGGTTCTGTTATAGCAGGTAGAGGCTGGGGAGCACCCATGAGAGAAATGGAAGTTCCAGAAGCAATTGAAGGAAGTGTTGAATACAGGTTACACCAGGAAGGGAATGATAATAAAATGTTATTTTTAGATGAACCGCATTTAAAAGAGAGATTTTCTGCACGCATGGGGCACCGGGCTATTGGAGTAGTTTATCACCCGGAAAGAGAACGTGGCAATTATGTTCCTTCTAAACTATCTGATAGATACGATACCTTTATTTATTTAGACCAAACCAAAGCCCTACATCCTTTAATTATAAAAGCCGATACTCACGTTCTCCCCGAGACGTACCCATTCGGAATATAGAATCAACCAAAACCAATATGACAATGAAAAAAATAGATAAAATAACCGAGATTTTAGGAAAGGATGCTTCAGATTTGCTGGAATTTACCTGTAAAAAAATTCCGAAGAAAAGAATAAGGATTCCCGGCCCGGATACGACCGACAATTTCATTGAAAGCGATCGCTCCACACGGGTACTGGGAAACCTGGCCAGACTTTATAATCATGGAAACCTGGCAGGCACGGGATATATCAACATTTTACCCATAGATCAGGGCATCGAACATACCGCTGCCTTTTCCTTTTACAAAAACCAGGATTATTTTGATCCCGAAAATATAATAAAATTAGCAATGGAAGCAGGATGCAACGGGGTGGCATCAACTTTTGGAGTGCTGGGTTTACATGCGCGAAGGTATGCTCATAAAATACCTTTTATCGTCAAGCTAAACCATAACGAATTGCTAACGCATCCAAATAAATACGACCAGATTTCTTTTGGGAACGTTCGCGAAGCCTGGAATATGGGCGCAGTTGCTGTGGGTGCAACCATATACTTTGGTTCAAAAGAAAGCAACCGGCAGCTCCAGGAAATTGCTGCCGCATTTGAAGAAGCCCACGAGCTGGGAATGGCCACCATTTTGTGGTGTTATACCCGCAACAGCGACTTTAAAACCGAAAAACAGGATTATCATGCTGCCGCAGATTTAACGGGGCAGGCAAACCACTTAGGAGTAACCATAAAAGCTGATATCATCAAACAAAAACTTCCCACCACGAATTACGGTTTTCGCGATCTCAACTTCGGAAAATTTAGCGATGAAATGTACGAAAGTCTTACCACAGATCATCCGATAGATTTATGCAGGTTCCAGGTAGCACATTGCTACATGGGAAAAATAGGACTTATAAATTCGGGAGGAGGTTCAAAAGGAGAATCGGATTATGAGGAGGCAGTAAGAACAGCAGTTATTAATAAACGCGCCGGAGGTTGTGGACTTATTATGGGACGTAAAGCTTTTCAGCGCCCGCTCAAAGAAGGAGTGAAACTACTGCAAAGTGTTCAGGATGTTTACCTCGAACCGGAAATCAGCATTGCTTAAGATTCTGAAGTTCTACAGCCGAAAAAGTGGTTTTTAACAGAGAAATATCTTCTTTCGTATAACTTTTTAATTCCCAGGACAATGTCTTAGAATATTTCGATTTTAGAATAAAATGAGAATTAGTGACTGTGATATTAACAATATCATCAAACAGAAACTTTTCGGATTTTTTTCGTTGCCACCGACTTATAAGAATTTCAGAATTATTCCAGGCAATGTATCCTGTATTTCTATAGTAAAAATGCATGAAGAAATAAGCAATCCCTAAAAGTGTAAAAATAACGCCCAATATGAGATGGGTTTGATCCTGATAATTATAAAGATGAAGGCTGCCGTTTAAAATCCATACCAACCCCAGGAGAAGCAGACTAAATCTTTTGAAAGAATTGGATTTTTCTCTTATTTCCGTCATTCACAAATGAAATACTTTTCAATTTAAAAAAAATTGAAAAAATCAATCCCTACAATTTGAAAAAAAATCAGCTAACCGCTTTTCTGAAAAAACATAAATCAGACAGTTCTCACCTTCAAATCTTTACGAGCTGGTTTTTGTACATCTTCATTCACCGGAATACCATACAGATCAAAATCAGCGGCTTCAGTGATCTTTATATCGTAGTATTCGCCGGTTTTTAAATAAATTTTTGTAGCATCTATTAGCACTTCATTATCCACATCGGGAGAATCAAATTCGGTTCGTCCGATAAAGTAGTTCCCTTCTTTCCTGTCAACAACTACTTTAAAGATTTCTCCCACTTTCTTTTGATTCAGTTCCCAGGAAATCTGCGATTGAATTTCCATGATTTCATTTGCTCTCTGTTGTTTTATTTCCTGCAGAACATCGTCTTGAAGATTGAAAGCATGAGTATTTTCTTCATGAGAATACGTGAAGCACCCCAGACGTTCAAATCTCATTTCCTTCACCCAGTTCTTTAGTTCCTGGAAATGCTCGTCGGTTTCTCCGGGATAGCCCACTATGAGGGTAGTACGTATGGCCATTTCAGGAACTATTTCCCTGAACTTATAGAGCAAATCGGTGGTTTTTTTGTGATTTGTACCGCGCCGCATAGACTTCAATAAATCGTCGTTTATATGCTGAAGTGGGATATCCAGGTAATTACATATCTTAGGTTCTCGTTTCATTACGTCCAGCACATCCAGAGGAAAGCCGGTAGGAAAAGCATAATGAAGCCGAATCCATTCGATACCTTCAACTTTTACAAGATGTTCCAGAAGTTCTGCCAGGTTTCGTTTTTTATAAAGATCTAGTCCATAATAGGTAAGATCCTGGGCTATCAAAATGAGTTCTTTTACACCTTTTGCGGCCAAATTTTTAGCTTCTTTCACCAGGTTTTCTATTGGTGTCGAACGATGTTTCCCTCGCATCAATGGTATGGCGCAAAAGGAACATGGCCGGTCGCAGCCTTCGGCTATTTTTAAATAAGCATAATTTTTGGGAGTGGTCGTAAGTCTTTCTCCCAACAGCTCATGTTTATAATCTGCCTCCAAAGCCGTAAGTAAGGCAGGAAGTTCTGTGGTACCGAAATATTGATCTACATCGGGAATTTCTTTTAAAAGTTCGGGTTTATAGCGTTCACTCAGACAGCCGGTTACAAAAACTTTATCTACTTCGCCTAATTGTTTTTTTTCAACAAACTCCAGGATGGTATTTACAGATTGTTCCTTTGCATTATCTATGAATCCGCAGGTATTTATAACCACGATATTGCCTTCCTCCTCGTGAACCACTTCTTTGTTGTTTGCCAGAAGTTGCCCCATAAGCACCTCACTATCATACACATTTTTGCTGCATCCTAAGGTTACAACATTTATTTTATTCTTCTTTATGGATCTGGTTCTCATGAAAATTATTTGGAGTGCAAAAGTAATGAAGAAGAATGACATGGGCGAAAAAGCCCATATCAATTAGGAGAAGTTACACCGAAATATATTGAAGAATTAGAAGTAACAGCTGCCTCCGCGTCTTCTACGGCGGCCTTCATTAGAGCTGTCCCAAAGTTTAAGGGTAATACTTACAATTAATTGATTAAGCCGGGGATCATCAAAAAAAGCTTTATTAATATTAGTATATATTCCTCCTGATTGGAAATCAAGATTTTGCTTTTCAGCAGAAGAAAGAGATCTGTCATATCTCACATCGATTCCAAAGCTCCCGAATTCAGCTTTAATTCCGGCTTGAGCTGCCAATGGGGTATTTTGGACTACGATTGGACTTGATAATTCATTTCCCTGTATATCGGAACTCAGAATGTTCTTATACGCTCCACCGGCGTAGATATCCAGAGGTCCTATTATATTATACCCAAAAAGAATAGGAACGCTCATTTCTTCTACTTTGTAGAGAGAAGGTCCTTGGGGAAAGTCGAATCGGGTTGTCAACGAAGAATAAACCACCTCGGGTCGAATAAAGAATTTTCCGAAATTTACCTGTACCCAAAGTCCTCCGTGATAGCCAATTTCGCCGTTACCATTGAAAGTAGCATCTGAATATAATCCCCCAGATGAATTTCCTGTAATCTGACCTCCAAAAGTTTTATTTATTCCTCCTTTTAATCCTACTTTAAATTCCTGTGCCGAAAGTGTAGCAGATTGCAAGCTTGCAAAACAAATAAGAAAACCTAAAAATATTTTATTCATAGAATAAGATTTGTAGAAATAAATTGCGGATAAATATATTATTTTAAAAATAAAACTTGACTGCTTTACTTTGGGTTTTAACGTATCAAAAGGGAAAAAATTATAAATCTTTAAAAGAACTTGAACAAATAATTCCTCAAAGATCACCTAAAAACGAATTACAGGCTTAAGGAGTTTTCTATCTCCCCTTCCCATTCTGAGATACCTCCCAGTAAGTTATAGGTGTTATTCAAACCATTTTGCCCCATTAAAGCACAGGCCTGGGCACTTCTGGCGCCGGAGCGACAATACACATAATAATTTTTATTTTTATCCAATTCATTAATAGCGTCAAGAAACCCCTGTCCCTTGTAAATATCAATATTTTTAGCGCCGGGAATATATCCCTCAATAAATTCATCTTCTGTACGAACATCCAAAATTTGAGCATTATTATCTTTTTCGAGAGAATTTGCCCACTGTTCGCTTGTTAAATTTTTCATGTTCCGAATTTTAAAAAATTATTGCGATAAATGTAAGAAGATTCTCCCAGAGCGTTCCGCCCCTTTATTCAGTTTTTTAATCCCATTAATATTTTAACAAATATTTTAAACAAAACTTTTAATTAAACTATATATTTGTATATACAAATGTTGTAT
>JBAVQO010000708.1:0-3176 GCA_049694135.1 Gillisia sp.
GTCCTGCAGTATCAAGATCTACGCTTCCTTTTATATCTTTGCTTATATTGGTAACCCTCAGGGGCGCTGTGGGAATTTCACTAAGTGTATCCAGTATCTTTTTAGGGCCGCTAACCTTCTCCGAATCGGGTTCCAGCTTTACCGGTGAGAGCGCAGAATATCCCACAGCATACGAAAACTGGAGCCGGGAAACCACTTTAAGGGTTTTAACTGCACTTTGTTGAAAATCGATGTTTAGAGAAGGTTGCAAAAAACTGGCATTTTCATAATCCAGATCGAGTTGGGAAAGAATTGCTTGTTTTTGTTGCTGCAGGTCATATACTAATTTATCTTTCTTTTCTACGGCTTCATTCAAATCAATTTTCAGGCGCGGCGGCATAATTTTGTGAAGCGCCAGGTTAAAGCCTTTATCTTTTATTCGTATTTGAAGTGTTTCCGGTTTCGAATCCAGTAAAATCTTATCTTTTGGAACATTCACATAAGTAATGGGCAGCTTCATCACTTCGGTATAATCTTTTGAAAACTGCATAAAAATCCAGATAATAGCTGAAAAACCCAGGAAGAATAAAAAGGTTTTTAAAGGGCCTTTTTTAAGTAGGATCTTATCTGAACTCATAGATTAGGATTTTTTGAAAAATAAAAACGGAAAAGCCTTTTCTGGAGAAATTTTCAGAATCTGAAGTTTCCAAACAGCGATCAAAAATCCCCGGCCATATCCGTAAAACTGAATAAATGTAGCCACTATAGCGATACTACCAATATAAAAACTTTTATTTTTAACAGCGGCATCAATTCCTATCAACAAAAAATAGCCGGCATAAATGTATAGGAATATCCAGATGCCCAGCATTGCCAGGGCAAGCGAAAAGAAAAATCCGCACAGAAAAAGACTGGGAAACCAGTAGGTGATTTTAGCCGAATTTGGATGCCAGAGATTCAAAATGGGCCGTACCAGGCCGAATTTATACACCTGCAAATTAAATTTATTCCAGTCGATACGGCGTTTATGGAAAACAAAGGCATCAGGAATCAAAACGGTGGAAAAACCCAATTTTTCGAGCCGTAGCGATAAATCGGGATCTTCGCCGGGATGAAGTAAACCAAAACCCTTCGAAGCCTCGAATGCCTTTTTTGAAAGTCCCATGTTAAAACTTCGAGGCTGGAATTTTCCAACCGATTTTTTGTTACCACGAATACCACCGGTTGTAAAAACCGACGTCATGGCATAATTTATGGCCTTCTGCAGATCGCTGAAGTTTTCATGAGCGGCATCGGGGCCTCCAAAACAATCGAAAAATGTTTGGGAAAGAAAATGATTTACTCGTGTTAAATATCCGGAAGGAAGAATTACATCAGAATCCAGGATAAGAAAATAATTACCACTGGCCTTTTTCATTCCAAAATTCCGTGAATCTCCCGGCCCGGAATTCGGCTTGAAATAATAGCTGATGTTCAACTTGTCCCGAAAAACAGAAACCACCTCTTCAGAAGAAACAGCAGAACCATCTTCTATAATAACCACTTCAAAATCCTTTTTAAAATCCTGTTTAACAAGACTTTCCAGCAACTCCTTCACTTCTTCCGGGCGATTATATACAGGAATAATAAAGGAATAGCTTAAATCCATAGAAAATTGAATGATGCTTACACAAGCCTGGCAAAGTCAACAATAGAGTTGTCTTCGCCGCCCAACAAAGAAGTTATTCCTGGTCTTTTACAAAGGCTTCCATTACTTCCTGGCTTACTCCCATATTCGAAAATCCTCCATCGTTATATAAATTCTGAAGAGTCACCCGGCGGGTAAGATCAGAGAACAGGGAAACCGTGTATTTGGCACAATCTAACGCAGTTGCATTCCCCAGCGGCGACATTTTATCGGCATAGGCTATAAACCCGTCGAAACCTTTTACGCCCTGTCCCGCGGTTGTTGGCGTTGGGGATTGTGAAATGGTATTTACGCGAACTTTTCTATCTTTTCCGAAGAAATATCCAAAACTGCGGGCGATAGATTCTAAATACGCTTTATTGTCGGCCATGTCGTTATAATCTGGAAAAACGCGTTGAGCCGCCATATAAGTGAGGGCCACGATACTTCCCCATTCATTCATCGCATCTTTCTTGTACAAAACCTGCATGGTTTTATGAAAAGACACTGCAGAAACATCCCAGCCCTTGGCAGTAAAATCGTAATTCATATCTGTATAATGTCTTCCTTTTCGAACATTTACAGACATCCCGATAGAATGCAGCACAAAATCGAGTTTTCCACCCAGGATCTCAGTGGCTTTCTCTACCAATTTCTCAAGATCTTCGACGCTGGTAGCATCTGCCGGAATAATTTCAGAACCTGTTTTTTCGGCTAATTCATTAATACTTCCCATACGCATGGCAATGGGCGCATTGGTCAACACAAATGTTCCTCCTTCGGCATGAACCTGTTCTGCGGTTTTCCAGGCTATAGAATTTTCGTCTAAAGCTCCAAAAATAATTCCTCGTTTTCCTTTAAGTAGATTGTATGACATATAAACGGTTTTACTGGTTGTTAATTTTGCCCGGTAAAGATAACAAACTCGATTTAATTAAGTAAGGATTTGGCGTGCTCAATAGCCGACTTGCTGCCGGTTTCGCCTCCAAGCATCAACACGAGTTCCTCTACCCTTTCTTCCGGCTGCAATTCTGTGATTCGCGTAACTGTTTTATCTTCCAGGGATTTCTTGAAAATCTTAAAATGACTGCTTCCTTTTCCTGCTATTTGAGGTAAATGCGTAATAGCAATTACCTGCATACTGGCTCCCATCTTCTGAAGGATATTGCCCATTTTTTTAGCGATATCTCCCGAAACTCCGGTATCGATCTCATCAAAAATGATGGTAGGTAAATTGCTTTCCCTCGCAAGAATACTTTTTACAGCCAGCATGATTCGGGATAATTCCCCTCCGGAAGCCGCTTTTTTAATATCGCTGAAGGCGCCGCCCTTGTTGGCCGACAATTGCCAGCTTAACTTATCTTTTCCCGTGGCCAAGAACTCCTCCTGCTTTACCAGATCGATCTTTAACCGGGCATTGGGCATTCCTAAATCTGCAATTCGGGTTTCTACCTCTTTTGTAAAATCGGGAATAATACTCTTGCGCGCCTTATGGATCTTATCTGCAATTGCATTTATCTCTTCTTTCTTT
>JBAVQO010000709.1:0-2549 GCA_049694135.1 Gillisia sp.
TGATATATCAGTTCCAGGTTCTTGATATCGGCAGGAGTAAACAATCGGTTTCCTTTGGCATTTTTCTTGGGTTTAAGCACCTCGAATTCCTTTTCCCAAAATCGTATTAAAGATGTGTTCACATCAAATGCCTTCGCGACTTCGCCAATGGCATAATATCTCTTTTCGGGAAGGTCTATTCTCATTAATCAAGCGATTGGTTTTCCTGTTGAGCTTTTTCAAGCACTCTGTCGTATTCTTCCGGAGAAAGGTTTCCGTAGTAGAAGTTTATAGGATTAATGTGCTCTCCATCTTTAAAAACTTCATAATGTAGGTGAGTTCCCTGGGAGCGGCCGGTACTTCCTACAAATCCTATTAAATCTCCGCGTTTTACATGTTCACCCACTTTCACGTTGTACTTGTATAAATGGGCGTATAACGTTCTGTAACCAAACCCATGTTCTATTTCAATATGATTACCGAAACCTGTGGCTCTATTATCTGCACGCGCTACCACACCATCTCCGGTAGCATAAACGGGCGTTCCGCGAGGAGCCGAAAAATCCATTCCGTAATGAAATTTTTTCACCTTGGTGAAAGGGTCGGACCGCCATCCATAACCCGAAGCTATTCGGCGTAAATCTTCATTTTTAACAGGTTGAATGGCGGGAATAGAAGCCAGTAATTTTTCTTTTTCTTTAGCAAGGGCAGCAATTTCGTCCAGAGATTTGGATTGAACCACCAACTGTTTAGAAAGAATATCCATTCGTTTGTTGGTTTCAATAATCAGTTTGGAGTTTTCGTAGCCTTCGAGGTCTTTGTAGCGGTTTATCCCTCCAAATCCCGCTTTTCGCTGTTCCTCCGGAATTGGATTCGCTTCAAAATACAACCGGTAAATATTGTTATCTCTGTCTTCAACATTTGACAATACATTCTGAATCTGGTCCATTTTTTTATTCAGAATTCCATATTGAAGCTGCATATTCTGAAGTTCCCTCTTTAGAGCCTTCTCCTTCGGGGTTTCAATCTGGGGAATATTTAAATAAATAACAAGGAGTATAAACCCGGCAAGAAAGGAACCAACAATACTTAAGATAGCAATTCCCAGTTTTCGTCCTTTTTTTTGCTCGATCTTTTTATAAGAAAGGGTCTCGCTGTCGTAATAATATTTAACCTTAGACATAAATTAAAATTATACTATTTTTGCAGGTAAATAAGCTGCAAAAACCTTGCAATTGGTTATGAGAAACGAACAAATATAAAAATTGTTTTCTCACCCACACAATTTAATAATTTTCAGACTTTTTTTGGACTTATGAAATCTCAGGATATCCGCTCACAATATTTAAAATTCTTTGAATCGAAATCGCACAAAATTGTGCCTTCTGCCCCTATGGTTATTAAGGACGATCCAACGCTGATGTTCACCAACGCAGGGATGAATCAGTTCAAAGAATATTTTTTAGGAAACAGTCTTCCTAAATTTCCTCGTGTAGCCGATACTCAAAAATGTCTTCGGGTTAGCGGAAAACATAATGATCTGGAGGAAGTAGGGATGGATACTTACCACCACACCATGTTCGAAATGCTTGGGAACTGGAGTTTTGGAGACTACTTTAAGAAAGAAGCTATTGAATGGGCGTGGGAGTTGTTAACCGAAGTTTTTAAGATCGATAAAGAGCTTTTATACGTTTCTGTTTTTGAAGGAAGCAAAGATGAAGAACAGCTGGAAATGGATTCGGAGTCGCTGGAGCTATGGAAAAAAATAGTGCCGGAAGAGCGCATTATCTTCGGAAATAAAAAAGATAATTTTTGGGAAATGGGCGATCAGGGTCCTTGCGGGCCGAGTTCTGAAATCCACGTGGATCTAAGGTCTGCTGAAGAAAAAGCGAAAATTCCCGGAAGAGATTTAGTAAATGCAGATCACCCGCAGGTAGTGGAGATATGGAATCTGGTTTTCATAGAATTTAATCGCAAAGCCGATGGCTCTCTGGAAAAATTACCTGCCAAACATGTAGACACCGGAATGGGATTTGAACGTTTGTGTATGGTTTTGCAGGGTAAAAAATCGAATTACGACACCGACGTGTTTACTCCACTGATTTTTAAGATCGAAGAAATTACCGGGGTAAAATACGGTGCTTCAGAAAAAACAGATATTGCCATTCGAGTGATTGCAGACCATGTTAGAGCGGTAGCCTTTGCTATTGCAGATGGGCAGTTGCCATCCAACACAGGCGCCGGATACGTGATTCGGCGTATCTTAAGGAGAGCGATTCGCTACGGATTCACTTTTTTAGATACCAAAGAACCATTTATTTATAAGATTGTTGCGGCGTTGAGCGACCAAATGGGAGACGCTTTTCCCGAAATAAAATCTCAGCAGCAACTTTGTGAAAACGTGATTAAAGAAGAAGAACAATCTTTTTTAAGAACCCTGGATCAGGGATTGGTGCTGCTGGATAATATTCTGAAGGAAACCAAAGGAAAAGAAGTTTCCGGGAAAAAAGCTTTTGAATTATACGATACTTTTGGCTTTCCTATAGATCTTACCGCGCTTATTTTAAAGG
>JBAVQO010000710.1:0-1725 GCA_049694135.1 Gillisia sp.
CATATACATTGTTACCAATGATTAAATCTGCTTTTTGACCTTTCCCAGCTAGTTGTTTTGCCAATCTTAAACTGAAAAATTGCTTTATTACTGGTATTCCTAAAGAAACAGCTTTGTCTGCAGTTCCCGAAGTAGGTTCAATCCCTAAAGAGGGAATTCCTTTTTGAACGAAATTTTTTAATAAGTAACCGTCATTGGACCCTATTTCAATTATATGGCTTGAGCTATTAAGGTCAAGATAGTTAATTATATCTTCAGAGTATTTAGAAGCATGAATTAACCATGATTCCGAAATAGATGAGAAGTAAGAATAATCATCCTTAAACAATTCTTCCCTACTCGCATAATCGGCAGTTTGTACAAGCCAGCAATTATTACAAACAAAAAGTTTTAATGGAAAGTATACTTCCGGTCTTTCAAGATCGGCTTCCTCTAGATAGGCGTTAGAAGGTGGGGCAAAACCCAAATCCAAAAAAACATGCACAAGCCTATTATGACAATGACGACAATTCATAGCTCAAATTTTATTTATTAAAAATTATATTGTAGGATGGTGTAAGTCTCTTTCTGAAACAACAGATACAGGAAGAGGCCATGAAATCCCTATTTTTGGATCATTATAAAGAAATCCCATTTCAGAAGTAGGATCGAAAAAGGAAGAATGCTGGTAAATCATTTCTACATCCTGGCTTAATGTTTGAAACCCATGAGCAAATCCTTGTGGAACATATAATAATTGAGGCGAATCTTTTGATAAGATGTTGGATATCCATTTTAGGTAAGTCTTGGAATTGGGTCTCATATCTACAATTACATCGTAAACGCTACCTTTAATTACTCTTATAATTTTAATTTCTGAGGAAGACCCATTCTGATAATGCATCCCTCTTATAGTTCCTTTTTCGTTGGTAATAGAATGATTTATTTGAACAATATTTTCATTAAAATTTATTTGGGATAACTCTTGCTTACAAAACATTCTTGTAAAAGAGCCTCTTTTGTCCACTTTTGGATCCAGGTTTATAATGTATGCTCCATCCAAAACAGTTGCTATAAATTCCATATAAAAATTAAATTAATTGACCTCTTTTATTAATAAATTCATCAATTTGAAATTCACATAGTTCTCGTACATTTTTACCATCTAAATATGACCTGTACCATTCTACGGTTTTGCTAAGTCCTTCTTCTAACGAATAAACATTCGACCAACCTAATCTACTTTTAGCCTTTGAAGAATCCAATTTTAAAAATTTAGCTTCGTGCTCATCATGAGTACCCTGTATCTTATAACACGCTTTACCTCCCCAGTTTCTACACAATTCAGCTACAATCCATCCAACGGTTTTATTATGAGTCTCTCCTGGTCCAAAATTCCAGCTTTCAGCATAATCTTGACCTTGTGTGTATAACTTTTCAATAAGAGTTAAGTAACCAAAAAGTGAATCTAATATAAATTGCCAAGGTCTTGTAGAACCTGGGTTTCTAATTATTACATCTTCTTCTGCCTGCATGGACCTTATAAAATCTGGAACCAGTCGGTCGGAAGACCAGTCACCACCACCTATAATGTTTCCGGAACGAGCAGTAGCAACACAAATTCCATTTTTATCTTTTCCAAAAAAAGCATTTCTATAAGAAGCGGTTATAAGTTCTGAACAAGCTTTACTATTCGAATATGGATCATGTCCCCCTAAAGCATCATTTTCTCTATAACCCCATACC